>JALWWR010000152.1 GCA_026993045.1 Thermodesulfatator sp. | reverse complement strand
AAAGCGAAAGAACGACCGGAGGCGCAAGAAAAGCCCAAAAAGAAGGCCAAAAAGGGCGCTCCTCCCAAACGAGAACGGGAAGAAATTCTGGAAGAACTGGAGCTAATGGAAGAACTGGAAAAGGGGCCAGAGGGCCTTGAGATGTTAGCAGAAGAAGAGGAGGAGAAAGCGAAAAAAGCGCCCCCCCCTGAGAAAAAAGAAGAGCGCCCGCCTACAGCTCCCCCTAAAAAACGCAAGATCAAGGTGCACGAGACTATCCAGGTAGGAGAGCTGGCCAAGCTCATGGGGGTTCGGGCAGCGGATATTATCCGAAAGTTTATGGAGCTAGGCACCGCGGTAACCATCAACCAGTCCATTGACGCTGAGACCGCAGCCATCGTAGCAGAAGAATTTGGTTACGAGGTGGAGGCGGCTCCAGTAGAAGAAGAGATGCTTTTAGAATACGTGCCTCCGGCTCCGGAGGAGCTTAAACCCCGTCCTCCCATTGTCACCGTGATGGGACACGTGGATCATGGGAAGACCACCCTTTTGGACGCCATTCGGAAAACGGACGTGGCGGCTCGCGAAGCCGGGGGAATTACGCAACATATTGGAGCTTACAAAGTAAAACTTTCTGGCGGCCGAGAAATCACTTTCATCGATACCCCGGGACACGAGGCCTTTACCTCCATGCGGGCTCGGGGGGCCCAGGTGACCGACCTGGTGATCCTAGTGGTGGCGGCGGATGACGGGGTGATGGATCAGACCCGAGAGGCCATCGATCACGCCCGAGCGGCCGGGGTGCCCATCGTAGTGGCCATCAACAAGATTGATAAACCTGACGCCAATCCCGAGAGGGTCAAGAGCGAGCTGGCGGAGCTAGGGCTGGTCCCGGAAGACTGGGGTGGGGAGACCCTAATGGCGGAGGTCTCGGCCAAAAAACGCCAAGGCATAGAGGAACTTTTAGAGCTGGTATTGCTTCAGGCCGAGATGTTGGAACTCAAGGCTGCCCCCAACCGTCCGGCCCGGGGACGAATCATTGAAAGCCGTCTGGACAAAGGCAAGGGGCCGGTGGCCACCGTTATTGTCCAGGAGGGCACCCTCCGGGAGGGAGAGGCCTTCGTGGCTGGACTTACTTTTGGGCGGGTGCGGGCCATGCTAGACGAACACGGTCGGCGCCTTAAAGAGGCCCCGCCTGCCACGCCGGTAGAAGTCTTGGGCTTTGAGGAGGTCCCCCAGGCCGGAGACGATTTCATCGTAATGCCGGATGAGACCAAAGCTCGACGGGTGGCGGAATACCGGCAACGCAAAGCCCGGGAGGAAGAAAGGGCTAGAGAGGCCCGGGTCTCTTTAGAGAAGGTCTTTGAAAAACTACAAGAAGGCGAGATTAAAGAACTAAAGATCGTGCTCAAGGCCGACGTTCAGGGCACCTTGGAGGCCTTAAAAGAGGCCCTCCAAAAACTTTCCACGGACGAAGTGCGGGTGAACATCATCCGTTCTGGTCTTGGGGCCATCAGTGAAAGCGACGTGATGCTGGCGGCGGCCTCGGAGGCCATCGTCCTGGGCTTCAATGTCCGGCCCACCGGTAAAGCCAAAGAGGTGGCCAAACAGGAGAAGGTGGACATCCGCTATTACGACGTAATCTATCAGGCGGTAGAGGACATCAAAAAGGCCCTTTCCGGATTGCTGGAACCGGAGTACGAAGAGCAGATCCTAGGGGTGGCTGAGGTCCGGGCCACCTTCCGGGTGCCCAAAGTGGGCACGGTGGCGGGCTGCTACGTAAAGGAGGGCAAGATCGTCCGAGGGGCCAAGGCCCGTCTCTTACGGGAAGGGGTGGTGGTATATACCGGAAAGATCGCCTCTCTTAAACGTTTCAAAGAAGACGTAAAGGAAGTGGCAGCAGGTTATGAGTGCGGAGTGGGGTTGGAAAACTTTAATGACATCAAAGAGGGAGACCTCATCGAAGTCTACGAGATGGTTGAAATAAGCAAAGAATTATAAAGGTTTTTGGTAAAGATGGTGGTGGGAGTGATTCGGATGGAATTTTTTATCCCGGGGATCCATTCTCTTAAGGGCAAGCGCCAGGTGGTTAAAAGTCTGGTGCACCGTTTGGAGGCCCGTTTCAAAAAGATCGCGGTGGCGGAGGTGGAAGACCAGGATCTCTGGCAAAAGGCGGTCATCGGTCTTTCCACCGTAGGAAACGATCGGGCCCTGGTAGATCGACGCCTCAATCAGGTGCTTTCTTTTGTAGAGGATTTTGATGGTCTCGAGCTGATCTCGGCTGAGATCGATTTTATCTCTTACTGAAATGCACTATCGTCATTTAAGAGTTGCGGAACTTATCAAAGAGGCCCTAGGGGTGATCTTGCTAGAAGAGCTCCGGGATCCGGACCTCCAGGGATTTATCAGTATCTCGGAGGTGGAGGTCTCTCCGGATCTGAAGCGGGCCCGGATCTATTATCGGGTCCAAGGGGGAGAGGAAGAATGGGCGAAAGCTGCCCGAGGGTTTAAGCGGGCCCGGAAATTTATCCGTCATCTCCTGGCTGAAAACCTCTATCTCAAATACGTACCGGAGATAGAGTTTCACCCAGACCGACGTCCCGAGAGTATAGAAAAATTAGACCAGATCTTTGAAAAACTCCATGAAAGAAAAGATTCGGAAACTTCTTGAAGAAAACCATTATTTCCTTCTGGTGACCCATATTCACCCTGACGCCGACGGTCTCTCTTGCGTCCTAGCCATGACTCTAGCCCTTGAAAACCAGGGAAAGGTGGCCTTACCTCTAATTGAAGATACACCACCCCTTTACCTAAACTTCTTACACGGATTTTCCAAACTCCGGTCCACCCTACCCCGGGACTTTCCAGTAGAGGAGGCGGTGGCCCTAGTCTTTGATCTTGCAGTGGAAGATCGGCTGGGGGACTTGGCCCCCTGGGTAAAAAAGACTCGGATCTCTATAGTCTTTGACCATCACGATGTGGCAGGGGAGCCTCTTTCGGATCTGGTGGTGCTGGATCCTCAAGCCCCGGCCACGGCCTTTTTGATCCAAGACCTTCTTGAGACCCTAGGCTGGCCCTTAGATCAGGCCATCGCGGAAAACCTCTATACCGGACTTTATAGCGACACCGGAGGTTTCCGGTTTGAAAAGACCCGGGAGGAGGCCTTTCTGGCGGCGGCGCGCTTGGTAAAACAAGGGGCTCGACCCTGGGTGGTGGGAGAGGGGCTGCTTGAGAATTATCCTCCCGCCCGTTTTGAACTCCTGAAACGGGTCCTAGACCAGCGCGAGACCCTCTTCAAGGGAAAGGCGGTGGTCTCGTATTTGCGTCTGAAAGATCTAAAAGAAGTAAGGGCTTCGGTGACAGAAACCGAAGATCTGGCCACTTTTCTCCGGAGCATGCGTGGGGTAGAGGTCTCGGCCTTGGTAAAAGAGATCCGGCCGGAAGAAGTGGGCGTGAGCCTTAGGAGCCGGGGACGTGTGGATGTGGCCCGTTTAGCTGAAGAAGAGGGAGGCGGAGGCCATCGCCGGGCCGCAGGGTTTCGAAAACGGGGTTGGTCTCTAGAAGAAGTGCTAACCTTGGTAAAAAACAAACTGGCGCTCGCTCTGGAGGAGATGGCATGAGACCAGAGTGGCACGGAGTATTGGTCCTGGATAAGCCCAAAGGGTTAAGCTCTACCGAAGCGGTGGAAAAGATCAAACGTCTTTTAAAGGTCCGCAAGGCCGGCCACGGCGGGACTCTGGATCCCTTCGCTACCGGGGTGTTGCCCATCTGTTTAGGTAAAGCCACCAAGATCGCCCAGTTTATCCTGGAAGGCGACAAGCTTTATGAGGGGACCTTTGAATTGGGAGTGGTTACCGACACCTATGATCTCACCGGAGAGGTGGTGGAGAGACACCCGGTCCCTCCTCTTAAGCCGGAAGAAATTGAAAGGGTGATGCAGGAGTTGGTGGGGGTAATCGAGCAGGTGCCTCCCCCTTACTCCGCCGCCAAGTATCAAGGACAGCCCCTTTACCGCTGGACCCGAAAGGGCATAAAGGTCCAGAAGGAGCCCAAACGGGTGGAGGTCCTGGAGTTTCGCTTGCGGGCCCTGGAGCTTCCGCAGGTCCATTTTGAGGTCTACTGTAGCAAAGGCACTTACGTACGCTCTTTAGTCCACACCGTAGGTGAGCGCCTGGGCTGTGGGGCCACCCTGACCGCCTTACGTCGGTTGCGAAAAGGACCCTTTACCATCGAAGAGGCCTTAAGCTTGGAGGAAGTGGAAAAACGGCTTAAGGAAGGACATCTAGCAGAAAAGATCCTCTCTCCAGAGAAGGCCTTGGAGTTTATTCCGGCGGTGGTGATCTCAGACCCCATGGCCCATAAGATCCGCCACGGGGTCCCTCTGGCCTTAAATGTCTTGGGGCAGCTTATCCGCTTACAAAAAGTTCCCCGGCGGCCCCGGGTTCCCTGGCTCCGGCTAGTTACCGAAAACGGAGAATTGGTAGCGGTGACTTACTACCCGGAACGTCTTTCCGGAGACGGATGGGCGGAGATGTTGCGGGTTTTCGTTTCCTAGGTTTAGATTAAGCCAGCTCCTAGGCGGGATCTTCCCCCTGAGGGGCTTAAATCTATATAGGAGGGTTTAGGATGCCTTTAGATCCGGAGATCAAAGCCGAAATCATTAAAAAGTTCCAGCGCCACGAAGGGGACACCGGTTCCCCGGAAGTGCAGATCGCGCTGCTTACGGCCCGACTCAAACAACTGGAAGAACATTTCAAGGTCCACAAAAAAGACCATCATTCCCGTCGGGGACTGCTCAAATTAGTGGGACGGCGGCGGAGGCTCCTGAATTACTTAAGACGCACGGACTTTACCCGCTATCGCCAACTGGTCAAAGAGCTGGGACTCCGCGGGTAAATAAGGAGGATTGAATGGTACGTCTGGAAACAGAGGTAGGGGGGCGCCTGTTCGTTTTAGAGACTGGTCGGGTAGCCAAGCAGGCCCACGGATCGGTGCTAGTAAGCTGTGGAGACTCGGTGGTCCTGGTCACGGCGGTGGCCTCGCCTGAAGAACGCGAAGTGGACTTTTTGCCCCTTACGGTGGAATACCAAGAGATGTATTACGCCGCCGGTCGCATCCCGGGAGGGTATTTTAAGCGGGAGCTGGGACGGCCCAGCGAGAAAGAGACCATCACCGCCCGCCTTATCGACCGCCCTATAAGACCCCTTTTTCCCAAGGGCTGGCGTTACGACACTCAGATCATCGCCACGGTCCTTTCCATGGACCCGGAGATCGATCCTGACATTTTAGCCATTACCGGGGCCTCCGCAGCCCTAACCCTCTCTCCTATCCCCTTTTCCGGGCCCATCGCCGCGGTAAGGGTGGGGAGGATAAATGGCCAGCTAGTCATCAACCCTTCACTCTCAGAATTTAAGGAAAGCGATCTCAACCTGGTGGTGGCTGGAAGTGAAGAGGCCATCGTGATGGTAGAGGGCCAGGCCCGGGAGGTCTCCGAAGAGGTAATGGAAGAGGCCCTTTTCGTAGCCCATGAGGCCTTAAAACCCCTTCTGGAACTCCAAAAAGAGCTCCAGAAAAAGGCCGGGAAACCCAAGCTGGAGGTCCCCCCGGCGGAAGAGGATCCCGAACTCAAAGAGCGGGTGTTTAGGTTGGCGGAAGAAAAGCTGGAAGAGATCTTGAACACCCCGGGCAAGGTGGAACGCAACCGCAAAAGAAAAGAACTCTACCAGGCGGTCTTTTCCCTTCTGGGAGAAGAGGCCTTAAGCCGGGCGGCCGAGATCCGAGAATATCTAGAGGAGCTAGAAAAGAAACGGATGCGGGAGCTGGTGCTCAAAGATAACCGCCGGCTTGACGGCCGCGGTCCCCGGGATATCCGCCCCATCACTTGTGAAGTAGGGGTCCTTCCCCGTACTCACGGCTCGGCCCTTTTCACCCGGGGCGAGACCCAAGTCCTGGTGGTGACCACTTTAGGGAGCCCGGAAGAGGAGCAAAGACTTGACCTCCCCGGAGAAGAGATCTTTAAACATTTTATGCTCCACTACAATTTCCCTCCCTTTTGCGTGGGGGAGGTAAAACCCCTGCGGGGGCCTTCCCGTCGAGAAATCGGCCATGGCATGTTGGCCGAGCGGGCCCTGCTTTCAGTGATTCCAGGAGAAGAGGAATTCCCCTACACCATCCGGGTGGTTTCGGACGTCTTGGAGTCCAACGGTTCGTCCTCTATGGCTACGGTTTGCGGGGCCACCCTATCTCTTATGGACGCTGGGGTGCCTATCAAAGACCTGGTAGCCGGAATCGCTATGGGCCTTATCAAGGAAGGGGATCAGGTAGTAGTTCTTACCGACATCCTGGGAGACGAAGACCGCATGGGGGACATGGATTTCAAAGTGGCAGGAACGGAGAAAGGCATCACGGCCTTTCAAATGGACGTAAAGATCCCCGGCATCACCCGGGAGATCATGGCCCAGGCCTTGGCCCAGGCCCGGGAGGCCCGTCTGGCTATTTTGGCTAAGATGAAAGAGACCCTTCCCAAACCCCGCGAAACGCTCTCGGTCTATGCCCCACGGGTCCTTACCTTAGAGATCAACCCTGAGAAAGTGGGCCAGATCATCGGCCCCGGCGGAAAGACCATCAAAGGCATCATTGCGGCCTGCGGAGATGTAAAGATTGATATTGACGATCAGACCGGGTTAGTCCGGATCTATTCGGCGGATTTAGAAAAGGCTCAAAAGGCGGCCCGCATGATCGAGGAGCTGGCGCAAGAAGCCGAAGTAGGGAAACTCTATCTAGGCAAAGTGACCCGGGTCACCGATTTCGGAGCCTTTGTGGAGATCTTTCCTGGCACGGTAGGTCTAGTCCATATCTCACAACTAGATCACCGACGGGTACGGAAGGTCACCGATATCCTGAAAGAAGGCGACGAAGTCATGGTCAAGGTAATCGAGATCGATAAGGCCGGCCGGATCAAACTCTCCCGTAAGGCCGCCTTGGAAGACTCGGTAAAGGAGGTCAAAGCCCAGGAATCAGCGGGCGAGTAAATACTTAAGGACCGCGGCGTGAAGCCACATTTTGTTTTCAGACTGTTCCCAGACTACTGACTGCGGTCCTTCAAGCACCTCTTCCGTGATCTCTTCCCCTCGGTGGGCCGGCAAACAGTGGCGCACAATAGCCTCTGGGGAGGCCTGTTTCAAGAGTTTACGGTTTACTTGATAGGGGGCAAAGACTTCACGTCTCTTTTCGGCCTCTTCCTCCTGTCCCATGCTGGCCCAGACGTCGGTATTGATGACGTCGGCCCCTTTCACGGCCTCCACCGGGTCCCGGGTTAGGATGACCCGTTTAGAGGCATGGGCTCGGGCCTGGGAAAGGACTTCCGGGTCTGGATCGTAGCCCTCCGGGCAGGCCAGCCTCAATTCAAACCCAAAAAGGACCGCCGCTTCAAGCCAAGAGTTGGCCATATTGTTCCCGTCTCCGATCCAGGCCACCTTGATCTTTTCCAAATTTCGACCGGTCTCGGCGATGGTCATGAGATCCGAAAGGACCTGACAGGGGTGGAACTTGTCCGAAAGGCCGTTTATCACCGGCACTGAGGCGTAAGCCGCCAGCTCCTCCACTACCTCCTGCCCAAAGGTCCGCACCACCAAGCCATCCACGTAACGGGAGAGCACCCGGGCCGTGTCTTTCAGGGGTTCTCCCCGGGCCAATTGCAGGTCGCGAGAGGAAAGGAAAATGGTCTGGCCGCCTAATTTCATCATAGCGGCCTCAAAAGAGACCCGGGTACGGGTAGAGGGTTTCTCAAAGATCAAAGCCAAGATCTTCCCAGCCAAAGAATGCTGTGGAATCCCAGCCTTGAGCCGTTTCTTAAGCTCCAAGGCCTCCGCAATGAGAGACCGCGCCTCTTCGGGCTCTAGATCTAAAAGCCTGCGAATGTGTTTCATTTCTAAGCCTCCCTGCCCGTGTTAAAGGCCTTGCCCTTGCGGGCCCTTTAAAGTCCCCAAAGAAAAAGGAGAAATTTCTCCCTCCTTGGTAAAACGGGTTTACAAGGCCCCTCAAAAGATCTTATAAAAGGGGATTTAAGGGCAGGAAGGGAAAGATGTCAAGCGTAAAAAAAGAAAAACAAAAATGCCGGAAGCTTATCCTCTCCCAAAGGAATTCCCTGGAACCCCGAATCCATTCGGCTTGGTCCCGGGCCATATTGGAACGTTTTAAGGCCAGCCCCTTTTATCAAAACGCGCGCCGTCTGGGACTTTACGCCTCTTTTGGTTCGGAAGTGAATACTTGGCCCCTTATAGGGCAGGCGCTTCTGGAGGGAAAGATCGTGGCCCTCCCCCGCACCTATCCTAAAAAGAAAGAGTTAGTCTTTCATCGGGTATTTTGTCTGAGCGAGCTGGTCCCCGGGCCTTACGGCCTCTTAGAGCCTCCGGAAAGAAATCCTCAACTGGGGCCAGAGGAGCTGGATTTGATAGTAGTGCCGGGGCTCGCCTTTGACTATCAAGGGCATCGGCTGGGATACGGCGGAGGATTCTACGACCGCCTCCTAGGAGCCTCAAGACTCCTCAAGGTGGCCTTGGCCTTTTCCTTCCAGGTCCTTCCGGAGATCCCCCACCAGGAACACGACCTCCGGGTGGATCTAATCTTTACCGAAAAAGAAGTCCTGAGGACTAACTCCGGGCCAGATCTTCCAGGCGGGCCAGCTCCTTCCGTTCCCCCAAGGCGATGAGAATGTCTCCGGCCTCTAACACGTAATGGGGCGGCGGGTTAAAGACCATCTCTCCCGAGAGCTTTTTCACCGCTAAAATTATGGCCCCGGAGACCTCTCGGATCCGGCTTGTGACCAGGTCCTTTCCCACCAGCCGGGACCTGGGACTGAGCCGGACTTCTTCCAACTGCAATTCCAGGTTTATCTCCGGGGTAGTAAGTTCCAAAAAGTCGGTGACCGCCGGCCGCAGGATGGCCAAGGCCATGCGCCGAGCCCCTATCAAATAGGGAGAAAAGACCTTGTTAGCCCCGGCCTGTTTGAGACGTTTCACTACCCTCTCGTCATCGGCCCGGGCCAATATAAATATGCGGGGGTTTAAGCTTCGGGCCGTAAGGGTGATATAGACGTTATCGGCGTCGGAGCGGAGCACCGTCACCAGCCCCCGGGCCCGTTCCACCCCGGCCTTGAGAAGGGTCTCCTCTTGGGTGGCGTCGCTTTCCAAAAAGAGGTGCCCGTCGGCCTCAATCTCCTTGATAACCTCCGGATCGTTTTCGATCACCACAAAGGGGACCTCCCGGGCGATAAGGTTACAGATGTGTTTGCCTATTCGACCGTAACCACAGATTACATAGTGGTCTTTTAAGGTCTGGATCTTTTTTTCCAACTGGCGCCTCCCAAAGACGTTTTGTATGGCCCCAGAAAGGACGGCCTCGCTGATCAGGCCGAAAGCGTAAAAAAAGAGCCCCGCCCCACCAAAGATGAGAACCATGGCAAAGATCTTGCCCGCCGTGGTCTGGGGTATGATATCGCCGTAGCCTACGGTAGAAATGGTGACCACCGTAAAATAAAGAGCCTTGAACCAGGAATGGCCTTCAAGGAAATAGTTGCCTACAGTGCCAAAGCTGAGCAAGGCCAGTAAAAAGGCTAGCCCCAACCCTAAGCGTCGCAAATGAAACATACCCGTACCGGGTAAAATCCTTTTAACCCCTTGGAAGTTATAACCTTAAGGCCTCTTCCAAAAGATTATATAACTTTTTAAGATCTTCCCGATAGTTCTCGCTTAAATGGAGGTGGATTACCGGACGTTTGGCCTCCTCTAAGGCCCGAAAATCTCCGTAAGCCTGGGCAAATTGCAGATCCCAAAAGGTCCAGCCTTCTCCAGGGATCATCTGCTCCGGCCGCCTTCCCCGACGAGTAAAGATTATAAACCGTCCAGATAAGGTACCGCCTTTAAAAAGTTGTCCGGTAGAATGAAGGTATCGAGGGCCAAAGCCGAAGACGGTGCTGCACTGACGACGCCCCCGAATCAAGGTCCGCCAGTCCCGGAAGACCTCTTCCAGTTCAGGCTCTGGAGGCAAATAGGCCAGAAGCCCTACGTATCCCCAAGGGGGCATCTCCTGAAAAAATTTCTTGAGCAAGGCCGAAAGACGGGGGTATTCGATCTTGGCAGTCTCGGCATAAAGAAAGGCCACCCCGGTATCTTCATCCAAATAGAACTCCACCGGAAATTCGCCTTTTTTCTGGAATTCCTCCAGAAGAGATCTGGTTTTCTGTTTGGACCTTACTACGTCTGGTTCGTCGAAGGGATTGACCCCCATGAAGGCCCCACACAAGGCCACCGCCAACTCCCATCGGAAACACTCCGCAAAGATCTCGTAGCGGTCCTCCAGAAAATAGGTCTTAAGCGCAAAATCAGCTTCCCGGAGATCGGAAAAAAGACGCCGATAGAGGTTTTCCCTTCCCCGGAGACCTAAATAGACAAAATAGCGGTCCGGTCCATAGACCGTAGGCGAGCCCGGGCTTTCCCCTACCACGGGAATAATACCTATGAATTGTTTGCCGAGACTCTCGGCGATCAACTGTTCCAGCCACAGACCGAAGGGTCGCAATAAGGGATCGGCCAAAAGGGTCAATTTGTCCTTGCCGTGGACGAAATGCTCGGTCATAAACTCTGAAAGCCAGGCCGAAAGGTTATACTCCCAGGGAAGTTCCGGGGCCGAGGCCTCTTTCATCTCTTGGGCCTTAGATAAAGCCTTTTCCAGGTCTAGCCCCATAAAGGCCGCCGGCAGGAGCCCCACTTCCGTGAGAGCGGCGTATCGCCCCCCTACATCCGGCGGATGCGATACCACCGCCCAAAACCCCCTTTCTTGGGCCTCCGCTTCCAGAGGACTTCCAGGATCGGTTAGGGCCAAGAAATGCTCCGCCGGTGAAAGGCCTCGTTTTTCAAACTGCTCCCAAAAGTAGTGGTAGTGGGCTAAGGTCTCCACCGTAGTGCCGGACTTGCTGGCGATGACGAAGAGGGTCTTGTCCCAGATCAGGGTCTCTTCCAGTTCGGCAATGGTTTCAGGATCGTTGGTGTCTAGGACGGTAAAGCGAGGATATCCAGGCTGGGGGCCAAAGATCTGGGATAAGGTGTAAGGGAAAAGGCTTGAGCCCCCCATGCCACACCAGACTATTTCTTCAAAACGCTCCTTGGCCTCTTCCGCTAAAGACCTAAGCTCCGGAATCCGGGCCTTCATTCTTTCTGGGGCTTCCAACCATCCCAGGCGCTGGGCGATTTTTTTCTGTTCTTCAGGATCGCTGCTAAAAGCCGAAGGATCTCTCTCCCAAATCTTGGCCAGCAAGGCCTGTTTTTCTTCTTCCGAAAGGGAGGAAGGACGTTTAAGACGGGTCTTCATGGGACCTCCTCGATTTTAAAATCTATTAATACCTAACACAGAGACCCCTTCCTACCAAGCCTTCCCTTGTTTTCAATTTTGCGGTAGGGATTTAGCCCATGAACGAAGCGACGCTTCTTTGGCAGTTTCTTTTCTCAGGACTAGCAGCCGGGGCCATTTACGCCCTGGTGGCCTTGGGGTTTTGTATCGTAGAAAACAGCTTGCGGATCGTAAATTTTGCCCAGGGAGACTTTTTGACCCTGGGAGGCTTCCTTATGAGCACTTTTCTTTTGGCTTGGGGCCTTCCCTGGCCGCTAGCGGCCCTCCTGGCTGTAATCGGAGTGGGAATTTGCGGCTGGCTGCTAGAGCGTCTGGCCCTGCGGGCGGCCAAAGACCGGGGCCCTCTAACCCTCATATTTATCACCATTGGAGCCTCCATCTTCATCCGGGGAGTGATCAAGCTGGTCTGGGGCAAAAACCCCCGCATCTTCCCTCCGATGGTAACGGGAGAACCTTTGCGTCTGGGAGGGGCCAGCTTGGCCCCGGAAACCCTTTTTATTCTTGTGGCAAGTCTGGTCTGCGTGGTGGCCCTCCAGCTCTTTTACCGTTTTAGCCGCCCAGGAAAGGCCCTGCGGGCTATCGCTTACAATTTTCGCTCGGCCTATCTGGTGGGGCTTCCGGTGGGGTTTCTGACCTCCTTTTCCTTTTTCTTGGCTGGGGCCATAGGGGCGGTGGCAGGGCTCCTCATCGTGCCGATAACCGGGGTGAGCTTTGACACCGGGGTCATCTTGGGTCTTAAAGGTTACGCCTCCGCGGTCCTAGGAGGCTATGGGAGTTTCCCCGGGGCCATCTTGGGAGGTCTCCTTCTAGGTCTGCTTGAGGCCTTGGTGGCGGGTTTCATCTCAAGCGGTTTCCGGGATGTGTTCACTTTTCTTTTGCTCTTCCTGGTGCTCGCGGTTAAGCCTTCTGGAATCCTAGGGAGTTCAGAAGAGGAAAGGGCCTAGATGTTTGCTCGATTACAAAAAGACCGCCGGCGTCTCCTGGGTTTGGCCCTTTTAATCTACATCCTGCCCTTTATCTTGCACAATCCCTATTACCTTACCGTGCTCAACCTCTCGGCCCTAAACATCCTTACGGTCTGCGGCCTCACCCTTCTTATCGGCTACGCCGGACAGATTTCTTTGGGACACGCCGGGTTCTGGGCCCTGGGGGCCTACGGTTCGGCCTTACTTTCTTTACACACCGGCTGGTCGCCCTGGATTACCACCCTTTTGGCCCTGCTGGGCACCATAGGGCTTGCGGCCCTGATGGGAGTCACCATTTTGCGTCTTCGGGGAAACTATCTGGTCATGGCCACCCTGGCCTTCAACCTGGCAGTCTATTTCTTCTTGGTGGAAGCCGAAGATCTCACCGGAGGTCCCCCAGGGCTTCCGGGCATCCCCCCTTATAAATTGGGCCCGCTGGTCCTGGCCAGCGATCTTGCAGCCTACTTTCTTATTTGGACCGTTCTCCTTTTGATCCTCTTTTTGACCTTTAACCTGGTGCATTCTTCGGAGGGGCGGGCCTTAAAAGCCTTGGCAGCTAGTGAAACGGCGGCGGCCTGCTTAGGTATAAATCCCCACTGGTATAAGGTCCTGGCCTTCGTATTGAGTGCGGCCTACGCTTCCCTGGCGGGCTCCTTTTACGCCCATTACCTATCTTTCATAAGTCCCAAGACCTTCGATATCTTTTTCTCGGTGGAACTGGTAGCCATGAGTCTTTTCGGTGGTCGGGGTTCGATTTGGGGCGCGGTTTTAGGGGCCGGCACCCTGACCCCTCTCCCCCATCTCCTCTCCTTTTTCGACGAATATCGGGATCTAATCTACGGGGCCCTTTTGATGGGGGTCTTGATCTTCTTTCCCCAAGGCCTAATGGGGCTTCTGGAGAGGGTGCTTCGATCTAAAAGTTCAGGACTTAAAAGCTAATGGGCGAGATCTTAAAATTGCAAACTGTAAGCAAGAGCTTTGGAGGGGTGAAGGCTTTGAGGGGGGTCTCTTTTTCCCTTGAAGACGGTGAAATTCTGGGCCTTATCGGCCCCAACGGAGCGGGAAAGACCACTCTCATCAATGTAATCTCTGGGCTTTTAAAAGAGGACCAAGGACACATACTTTTTGAAGGCCACTCCCTAAAAGGGCTTTCCCCTTGGCAAAGGGCCGCCCTGGGATTAGCGCGCACTTTTCAACATATCCAGGTCTTTGCAGATCTTACCGTGCTCGAAAACGTCCTTTGCGGCCTGCATCGCCAGCGTAAGACTAGTTTTTGGGCCCATTTCTTGCGTCTGCCGGCGGCGGTGGCTGAAGAGAAAGATTTCGAAAGCCGCGCTTACCAGGCCCTGGCTCTGGTAGGACTAAAAGAAAAAGCCTCGTGGGAGGCCGAAACTCTGCCTTACGGGGAGCAGAAAAAAGTAGTCTTGGCCCGGAGCCTAGTAAGCAACCCTCGTCTGCTCCTCCTAGACGAACCCGCTGGGGGCCTTAATGAACGGGAAACCGAAGAGCTAGGACAAATCTTACTAAAATTAAAGACCAAGGGGATGACCCTTCTCCTGGTGGAGCACGACCTCAATCTAGTCATGAACATCTGTGATCGAGTGGTGGTCTTGAACCAGGGGGAAGTGATTGCCATGGGTTCCCCCCTCGAGATCCAGAAAAATAACCGGGTCCTTGAAGCTTATTTGGGAAAATGATAGAAGACTTGGGGGATATTGTTATTGTTTTTCTCCCCTGGGAGGCGGAAGGAGATCTTTATAAAAACTAAGGGAGGAGGGGGTTATGCGAATTGGAGCAGTTTTACTAGGGCTTTGGTTTCTTTTAGCTCTGAGTTCCGGAGGTCAGGCGCAAGAACCTATCAAGATCGGAGCCTTTTTCGCCCTTTCGGGGCCCGCGGCCTTCATAGGCACTCCCACCAAGCTCGTGGCTGAGATGGCCGTGGCGGAGATCAACAAAAAGGGTGGCATCCACGGTCGGCGCCTGGAGCTGGTCGTAGGCGACACCGAGGGCGACCCCAGCAAGGCCGTGGCCATCGCCAAGCGTTTTATTTACAAGGATAAAGTGGTGGCCATCATTGGCCCCACCCGCACCGGGACCGGCATGGCGGTAAAACCCATCGTAGAGGCCGCCCGGGTGCCCACCATCATGACCGTGGGAGGCGACCCGGTCATCATGGGGGGCAAATTCGGCTCTTACCGTTACGTCTTTAAGACTCCTCAGCGCTCAAGCACCGCGGTGCGGAAAATATACCAGTATCTCAAAAAGAAAGGTCTCACTAAAGTGGCCCTCCTTACCGCCACTGACGGTTTCGGTAAAGACGGGCGCAAGTGGCTCGAAAAGCTGGCTCCGGAGTACGGGCTTTCGATTGTGGCTGCCGAGTCCTTCAATCCGCGCGACACAGACATGACGGCCCAGCTCGCCAAGATTTGGCGGAAAAGACCGCAAGTGATCGTGGCCTGGACCATAGGACCGGCGGGAGCCATTATCGCCAAAAACGTAAAACAGCTCGGCATCACGGCGCCCCTTTTTC
>JALWWR010000151.1 GCA_026993045.1 Thermodesulfatator sp. | reverse complement strand
GCTCAAGGGTGCGACGAGTTTTTGCCGGTAGATGTTTACATTCCGGGCTGTCCCCCTCGGCCGGAGGCCTTGATGTATGGTCTTATGAAACTTCAGGAAAAGATCCGGAGAGAGGCCGGACATTGGGGAAGTTGGCGATAGAGGTTAGAGGATGAAGGCGCTAGAGCTTTTAAAGGAGAAATTCCCCGAGGCGATCTTGGGAGAAGAGTCCAGCGCAGGCCAAGTCAGCGTCTATGTCAAGCGCGAAAGGCTCTTGCCGGTGATGCGGTTTTTGCACGCTGAACTTCAATTTGATCACCTGGCGGACCTTTGCGGGGTGGATTATCTAGGCTGGAAGGGGAAGAACAAAAAGGCGGAACGTTTCGAGGTAGTTTATAACCTTTATAGTATCCCCCAACGGGCCTTTTTGCGGGTAAAGGTCTCGGTTCCAGAAGAAGATCCATGGGTTCCCTCGGTAACTTCCATTTGGGAAGTGGCCAACTGGTTTGAGCGGGAAGTCTATGACATGCTGGGGGTCCGTTTTGAAGGACATCCGGATCTCCGGCGTCTGCTGATGCCCGAAGATTGGGAGGGGCATCCCTTACGCAAGGATTATCCCTTGGAGATAGAAGAGGAATGGCCTGCCTACCAAGACTTGAAACAAAAAGCCTGCGAGCTTTCCCGCTTTGAGTGGGGAGAACGCCGCCTCCGGGGGGAATAAGATGGCGCCTACCTTAGAGGTAATTTCTAAGCCCTGTGGCCATCCCGAGTGGGAAGAGCCCTTTGTAGTAAATATGGGGCCTCAGCATCCCTCCACCCACGGGGTGTTGCGGCTTTACCTAGAGTTGGACGGTGAAAATATCGTAAAGTGCGATCCCCGGATTGGGTATCTCCATCGGGGCCTAGAAAAACTTTCCGAAAACATGACCTATACCCAGGCCATGGTCCTTACAGACCGGTTGGACTACATTTCTTCCGCCGCTAACAACGTAGGGTATTGCCTGGCGGTGGAAAAGCTCCTGGGGTTAGAGGTCCCTCGGCGGGCGCGGTTGCTACGCACCATCGTCTGTGAAATGGCGCGTATCTCAAGTCACCTCCTTTGGCTAGCCACCCACGCCCTGGACATTGGGGCCATGACCGTCTTTCTTTATTGTTTCCGGGACCGGGAATGGTTGCTCGATATCTATGAAAAGATCTGTGGGGCCCGGTTAACCGTAAGTTACCCTCGGATTGGAGGGGTAAGGCTCGATTTTACCACCGAGATTATAGAGGATCTTTACCAGTTTACCGAAGAATTTCCTTCCCGCATCACGGATTACGAGACCCTTATTGATGTAAACCGGATCTGGCTCAAACGGACCAAAGGGATCGCGGTGATCTCGGCTGAAAAGGCTGTAAACCTTGGTCTCACCGGACCTTCCCTGCGAGGTTCTGGAGTGCCTTATGACGTTCGGAAATACAAGCCTTACGACGCCTATGAGGAGGTGGAGTTCGAGGTTCCGGTGGGTAAAAGCGGGGACACCTACGATCGCTACCGGGTACGAATGGAGGAGATGCGCCAGGCCAATCGGATTATTCGTCAGTGTTTGGACAAACTTTCTGAGACCCAAGGGGAGCCGGTGGTCGCTGAAGGGGCCCCTGATCTTCTTATGCCGGAGAAACGCAAGAAGCCCCAAGCCGTACCCCATCCTAAAAAGGGCTTTTTAGTAAAAGGGGCGGAAGTGCCAGTGGTGCCGGAGGGGGAAGTCTACGTGTCCATTGAGGCCCCTAAAGGGGAACTGGGCTACTACGTGGTAAGCGACGGAAGCGGGAAACCCTGGAGGGTGAGGGTGCGGGCCCCTTCTTTTGTGCACATCTCGGCTATCCCGGAACTTATCAAGGGCCACATGGTGGCGGACCTTATCGCTGTCATAGGGACCTTGGATGTTGTTCTGGGAGAATGTGATCGGTAGGGGGAGGAGGGAATGGAGGAGATCCTCAAGACACTGATGCCTGGCCTCATTCTGATTGTAGAAGCCCTGGTTCTCCTTTTGGTGGCGCTCTTACATGTGGCTTATACCACCTACGCGGAAAGAAAGGTGATCGGCCATATGCAGCAGCGGCTGGGGCCAAACCGGGTGGGACCCCGAGGGCTCCTTCAGCCCATTGCAGACGTGCTGAAACTTCTTACCAAAGAAGACCTTGTCCCGGCCGGGGCCGATAAGTCCCTTTTTTACCTGGCCCCTTTTATCAGTCTGGTGGCAGGAGCGACCAGTCTGGCGGTGATCCCGGTGTGGGAAAAATTCGTGTTGGCCAACGTCAACGTGGGGCTTTTGGTAGTTCTAGCTTTAAGCTCTTTATCTTCCTATGGGATAATCCTTTCGGGTTGGGCTTCTAACTCTCGTTACGCCTTTTTAGGAGGGCTACGGGCCTCGGCCCAAGTCATAAGCTACGAGGTGGCCATGGCCCTTTCCCTGGTAGGGGTAATGGTCATGGCGGGGTCCATGAATCTCAGTGAAATCGTAAAGGCCCAAACCGCTAGCCCTTTCAAGATCTACGCTATCCCTCAGATCTTGGGCTTTTTTGTCTTTATGGTGGCTGCTATCGCCGAAACTAACCGCACGCCCTTTGACCTCCCTGAGGCCGAGACCGAACTGGTGGCTGGCTATTTTGTGGAATATAGCGGCATCCGTTTCGGGCTTTTTTACCTGGCGGAATATTTCGGGATGGTGGTCATGAGTGCGGTGGCGGTTACCTGTTTTCTGGGAGGTTGGAAAGGGCCCTTTGAGGTCCCGGGAGTCCCTTTTTTCTGGTTTTTGTTAAAGCTCTACGCCCTGCTCTTTTTCTACATCTGGGTGCGGGCCACCTTGCCTCGTTACCGGTATGACCAGCTTATGGGCTTGGGTTGGAAGGTCTTGATACCGGTCTCGCTTTTGAACATTGTAGTCACCGGGTTTCTCAAGGTCTTGGTTTAGGAGAGAGGACATGGGGGTCTTTAAGACTTTATTCTTAACGGAGATCGCTAAGGGCTTGGCCCTTACTTTGAGGAAACTTTTTAGCCCTCCGGTAACGGTTCAATATCCCGAAGAAAGAAAGCCCGTAGCCCCAGGCTTTAGGGGAAGGCACGCCCTGGTGCGGGACCCGGAGACTGGAAAAGATCGCTGCATTGGTTGCCTGCGATGCGCTAAGGTCTGTCCTTCCCGTTGTATCTATATCGAGACTGAAAGGGATCCCGAAACCAAAAGGAAGGTGGTCACTAAATACGAAATCGAGGCCCTGCGCTGCGTCTATTGCGGTTATTGTGAAGAGGTCTGCCCGGTGAACGCCATCGTGCTTACGGAATTTTACGAATATATAGGTTATAGCCGGGAAGAGCTTTATTTCGATAAGGAACGTCTTCTTAAAAACTGGGATGAATTTATCATCACCCAAAAACGGCCTTACTTCAATCCTTATTGGAAACCGCGGGGGGTTCCCGAGAAGATGCTTCCGGCGCCCAAGAGGAAAGCGGAGGGGGTTTAAGAATGGAAAAGGTGCTTTTTGGGTATTTGGCCCTCGCTATTTTGCTATCAGCACTCTTTGCGGTCTATGCCGGAAACGTGATCCGTTCTGTACTCTGGCTCCTAGTCCTTTTTCTCCATCAGGCGGTGCTCTTCTTGACCCTTCAGGCCGAATTCTTGGCCGCAGTCCAGATTATCGTCTATGCCGGGGCGGTCTTGGTCCTTTTTCTATTTGTGGTTTACCTAATAAATCTGCGAGAAGAGGTCCGTTTGCCAAGGTTCTTGAATTCTTATCCTTTAGCTTTTTTAGCGGCTTTTGGGCTGTTAGTGGCTGCCTCTATCCCTCTGTGGAAGTATCAACCAACTTTGCGGATAGGAACCCTTACCCCAGAATTAATTCTTAAAGAGGGCCACACCCAGATTCTAGGGCTCCATCTTTTCCGGGATTATCTCTTGGCCTTTGAGATTGCCGGGGTGTTGCTTTTGGTGGCGGTTTTGGGCGCGGTGGTCTTGGTGAGAAGGATTCGGGAGGGAGAACTATGATTCCCACTAGCTGGTATTTAGAACTGGCCCTGGCCCTTTTTGCGGTGGGGCTTTTGGGGTTTATTTCGCGGCGGAATGTGATCGTGATGCTGCTTTCCATTGAGATCATGCTCAATGCCGCCAATATTGCCTTGGCAGCCTTAGGAACCACCCTCGAAGACGTTACAGGCCATATCTTGGTCTTTTTTGTGATCGCGGTGGCGGCGGCGGAGGCCGCCATAGGATTGTCTTTGGTGGTGCTTCTTTACAAACGCCTGCGCGAAGTGCACTTGGACGAAGTTAAGACGTTGAAGGGGTAGGGGATATGCATGCCGAAACCATTACTCAGGCTGTAGAATCCACCCGGTATGTGAGTGAGGCCTTGCATTATGTGGTCTGGATCCCAGGGCTCCCCTTGCTGGCCGCGGTCATCACCTTGCTCTTGGGTCGCTGGTACATCAAAGAAAAGGCCCACTGGTTGCCCTGTCTGGCGGTCTTGGGGTCCTTTCTGCTTTCTCTTAAAGCCCTCTGGGACGTGATCCACGGGACCTGGGCCAATTTTGATCTCTTCTCC
>JALWWR010000150.1 GCA_026993045.1 Thermodesulfatator sp. | reverse complement strand
GGGTGACAGAGAGGGATGAGTTCCCAGGTCCTTTTGGCGGCTTGGATGCCGGCGATTCTAGCCGCCCCAAAGAGATCGCCCTTGGGGAGATTGCGGTCTCGGACCAAGGGGAAGACCTTTTCTCCTAAAAAGACTTTGCCCCGGGCGATGGCCTCCCGGGCGGTTGGAGCCTTGGAGGAAACATCTACCATCGAAGCTCGGCCTTCCTGGTCTAAGTGAGTGAAGGACATCAGGCCTCCCCGAAAATACGTCCCAGAAAACCCCTTTTGCCTTTGGTCTTGACCCTCGGGCCCTTGTGTTTTTCAAGCTCGGCAAAGCGTTTCAAAAGGTCTTCTTGCTCCCGGTTGACCTTGCTGGGAAGTTGGACTTGGAGATGGACGATAAGGTCCCCTGGAGGGCCGCCTTTGGGATCCGGAAGCCCTTGGCCTTTGATCACGATCTGGTCTTGGGGTTGGCTGCCGCGAGGGATCTTAATCTTGACCTTTTGACCCGAAAGATGGGGCACCTCAGTTTCGGCCCCTAAAATGGCGTCTACTAAGCCTATAACTAGATCTAAATGGAGGTTTTTTCCTTCTCGGCGGAAATACTCGTGGGGTTTGATCCGGACTTTAAGGTAAACGTCTCCGGCCGGGCCTCCGTAAAGTCCGGCTTCGCCTTCTCCTGGAAGCCGGATAAGGGCCCCGTCTTCTACTCCTGGGGGGATGCGAACCCGCAACCTCTTGTGTCCCCAAACTCGGCCTTCTCCGTGACATTTAGGACAAGGCTCGGAGATATAGGTCCCTAAGCCTTGACAATGGGGACAAGTGGTGCTCAGGCGAAAAAAACCTTCGGTATGGACTACTTGCCCCCGACCTTTGCAAACCGGACAATAGCGAGGCCCCGCGCCGGGAGCTGCTCCAGAGCCTCCGCAGGTCTCACAGCGCTGGTAAAGGTCTAGGCTGATCTCGGTCTCTTTGCCCCGGTAGACCTCTTCCAAGCTGAGGCTTATCTCGTAGGAGAGATCCGCTCCAGCCCGGGGGCGACGTCCGGGTTTTTCCCTTCGAAAGCCAAAACCAAAAAACTCTTCAAAGAGGTCCGAAAAGGCCGAAAAGATGTCCTCTACATCCTCAAACCCCCGGAACCCAGAACGATGAAGCCCCGAAAGCCCCTGTGAATCATAGATGGCCCGTTTTTGAGGATCGGAAAGGACTTCGTAAGCCTCCGAGATCTCTTTGAACTTTTCAGCCGCTTCCGGGTTATCAGGGTTGCGATCCGGATGGTACTTTAAGGCCAGGCGCCGGTAGGCCTTTTTAATCTCCTCCTGGCTGGCGTTGCGGGGGACGCCCAAGATAGCATAGTAATTCTTTTCTCTCACGCCTCTTCACCAGGACCTTGTCCTTCCAAGATATCGGAAATGGAAAATTCTTCGGCCTCTTTGGCTAACTCCTTGATGTTATCAAAGCTTACTTTGCCGGCCGCGATTTCCCTTAAGGCTGTAACGATTTCCCGGTTGTCGCATTCCACCAGGGGCTTGGCCCCTTTGCGGAGCTGTTTCACCCGTTCCACCGTAAGATGAATAAGTTTGAAACGACTGGGAACCTGGGCCAAACAGTCCTCTACCGTAACCCGTGCCATGGGAGACCTCCTACATCACCGCTTCTACCGATTTGACCTCTGGAACTTCCTTTTTGAGATAACGCTCGATGCCCATCTTGAGGGTCATTTGGGACATGGGGCAAGTGCCACAAGCTCCCTGCAGGCGGACCTTTACCACTCCCTCTTCGGTAACTTCTACTAGCTCCACGTCTCCTCCGTCGGCTTGAAGCATAGGCCTTACCTTGGCTAAAGCGGCTTCTACGGCTTCACGCATCTCTTAGAACCCCCTTTTATGGTTTGGCCTAAAGTTAACCGTTTTTGTCAAAAAAGCAAGCTTTGGGACTGGAAGCCTGGGGCGGAGCGTGCTAAAAACTCTTAAGGAAAACCACCAAAGGGGGCTAGGATGCGTAGCGATCGGATCAAAAAGGGGCTTGAGAGGGCCCCGCACCGTTCTCTCTTAAAGGCCTTAGGACTTACCGATGAGGAACTAAAAAGACCTCTAATCGGGATTGCCAATTCCTTTAACGAGATCATTCCTGGGCACGTTCACCTCCGCCAAGTCACCGAGGCCGTAAAGGCCGGGGTGCGTCTGGCCGGAGGCGTGCCCATAGAGTTCGGGGTTATTGGGGTCTGTGACGGGATCGCCATGAACCATGAAGGGATGCGTTATTCTCTTCCCAGCCGGGAACTCATCGCCGATTCCATTGAGATTATGGCTCAGGCCCACGCCTTTGACGCCCTGGTGTTGGTCTCTAGCTGTGACAAGATCACCCCAGGGATGCTTATGGCGGCCTTGCGGCTTGACCTGCCAGCCCTTCTCATCTCCGGGGGCCCCATGCTCACCGGTTCTTTTAAGGGCCAGAAAGTCAACCTGATTTCAGTCTTTGAAGGGGTAGGCCGGGTTAAAGCCGGCGAAATGACCGCGGAGGAGCTGGCCGAACTCGAAAACTGCGCCTGTCCCACCTGTGGTTCTTGCGCGGGGATGTTCACCGCTAATTCCATGAACTGCCTTTCGGAGGCCTTGGGCCTGGCCTTGCCAGGAAACGGGACTATACCGGCGGTCTCAGCGGAGCGGCTGCGTCTAGCTAAGGCCACGGGGGCCAAGGTGGTGGAGCTTTGGAAGAAAAAACTCACCCCCCGCAAGATCGCCACGGAAAAGGCCTTCCGGAACGCCATCGCGGTGGACATGGCCTTGGGATGTTCCACCAACACCGTCCTCCACGTGCCAGCCATCGCTAAAGAGGGCGGTCTGAATTTGCCCCTGGAGGTCTTTGACCAAATTTCAAGGAAGACCCCGGTCCTGGCCAGTCTCATTCCCGCCGGCCCCCACAGTGTGCCAGAGTTGCACGAGGCTGGGGGTATCCCTGCGGTCCTAGCGGAGCTCACCAAGGTGGGGGTAGTGGATACCAGCGTGGTTACAGGTACCGGGAAAAAACTTAAAGAGATCTTAGCCGAGGCTCGGATTCGGGATCCGGAGGTTATCCGTCCGGTGGAGCGGGCCTATCGGGAGGAAGGGGGCATTGCTATTCTTTGGGGCAACCTGGCTCCGGAAGGGGCGGTGGTGAAGACCAGCGCCGTGGTCCCGGAGATGATGGTCCATGAGGGCCCGGCCCGGGTCTTTGAGTCGGAAGAAGAAGCCTATAAAGCCATCCTTTCGGAAAAAATTAGGCCCGGGGACGTGGTGGTGATCCGTTACGAAGGTCCGAAGGGGGGCCCTGGAATGCGGGAGATGCTTTCCCCCACTTCTGCTATCATTGGGATGGGCCTGGGGAGTTCGGTAGCTCTGATTACCGACGGCCGTTTTAGCGGCGGCACCCAGGGGGCCTGCATAGGGCATGTGTCTCCCGAGGCCGCCGAAGGAGGGCCGATCGCCCTGGTTAAAGAAGGGGATCGGATCCGGATCGACATCCCGGCCCGGAAACTGGAGCTATTGGTTTCGGAGGAGGAACTCGAAAAGAGGCGCCAAAAATGGAGACCCAAGGAAAAGAAAACCACCGGGATCCTGGCCCGTTACGCCCGGCTGGTGACCTCCGGGGCCCAGGGCGCGGTCTTTGGGGAGTAAGTGGCCCGCTACCTCCTTTTAGGTCACATTACTAAGGATCTCCGTCCGCAAGGGGGCTTTCAGTTTGGTGGGGCTGTGCTTTACGCCGGGCTCACCGTGCGTCGTTTGAGTTTCGAGACCCGGGTCTTTACGGCCTGCGCCGAAGAAAAAGAAGAGTTAGAATCCTTGTTTCCAGAACTCTCTATCTTTCGGCAGGCCTCTTCAGAGACCACCACTTTTGAAAACCGGGAAACGTCTTCGGGGAGGATCCAGAGGGTCTACGCCCAGGCTCCAAGGCTTGACTTTGATCTCTTGCCTTCCTCTTGGCGCCAGACCGATGTCTTGCATCTAGCCCCGGTCTTGGGAGAAGTCCCCTTAGAAAAAGAGGCCTATGAGAGCTTTTCCTATCGGTGGCTGGTGGCTAGTCCCCAGGGCTGGTTCAGGAAGCTGGGTCCAGAGGGTCGGGTACTCCCCCGGGCCCCGGATCTTTCGAAGGCTCCTTCCTTTAAGGCCTTAGTGGTAAGCGAGGAAGATCTAAGGGCTGATCCCGAGGGGCTCAAAGAGGTTCTTCTTGCAAAAAGCGAGATCTTGGTCCTCACTCAAGGGGCCCGAGGGGCCCTTCTTTGGACTGAAGGTCAGGTCTTAGAAGTGCCAGCCCCTTCCGTTTCAAAAGTAGTAGATACTACTGGAGCCGGAGACATTTTAGCCGGGTCTTTCTTGGCCTTTCTTTATGGGGGCGATCCCCCTTTAAAAGCGTTAGAGAAGGCCCTGAAATTAGCCTCAATCAGCGTTACCCGCTCGGGATTGGCAAGTGTGCCAAATTTTAAAGAAATGGCAAACTTGCGTTAGAACCCGTAGAGGTTATAAGAGTAACAGGGTAGACCTCATAGGAAGGTGGATTTAAATGGTCAATTTTTTACAGAGACTGGGGCGGGGTGGGTT
>JALWWR010000149.1 GCA_026993045.1 Thermodesulfatator sp. | reverse complement strand
TCATTTACCTCGGCATTGAAGAGGATTCCTTTTCCCTTCTTTCCCGGCGGGCGGTGGAGGCCATGGCCGAAAGGCTCTCCCGGCCGCTTCACATCGTGGACATGAAAAGCGAGCTGGGTTTCACCATTCCGGATCTCAAAAAGAAGACCCGTAAATACTGCTCCCTGTGCGGTACGGTGAAGAGATATTACCTGAACCTGCTGGCCAAACGCCTGGGGTATAAGGTCGTCGCCACCGGACACAACCTGGACGACGAGGCCTCCTCCCTGCTGGGCAACCTCCTCAACTGGAACCTCAAGTATCTGGCCAAAAAGTACCCCGTGTTACCCGAAGAGCACGGCTTCGTGCGCAAGGTCAAGCCTCTCTGTCGATTTACAGCCCGGGAGATAAGAACCTATGCCGAAATCAGGAAATTGCCCTATCTTTCTGAAAGCTGTCCCCTTTCGGAAGACGCCACTCGGCCCTTCTACGCTGATATCATGGACGAACTGGAGGAGAAGGCTCCTGGGACCAAGCTTCGGTTCTATCTGGATTATTTGCGAAAGGCTTTACCCCTCTTTGCGGAAAGGAAAGAAGAATTTCTGGAACGCGAACTTTTAACCTGTGAGACCTGTGGAGAGCCGGCGGTTTCAAGCCCCTGTCTGGTCTGCCGGCTTAAGGAGGAATTCGCCGGTGCGGGTCCATAAGAGGTATCTGCCCTTCGTGGCCGGGGGGCTCTGGCTCCTGGTGGGGCTTTTTCTCGACCTGCGGGGGATTCTGTGGTGGCGGCCCTGGAAAGACCCGCTTTCCGGGGTACTTGCTCTGGGCCTTTTCGGTCTCTCTTTCCTTTTCGCCACCCGGGTTCTCTTCCGGGTGGCCCGGCGCAACCTGACCTATCTTTCCACTCTTCCGGAAAGGGTCTCCTTTCTGGCCTTTCAGCCCCCGAGAAGCTGGTTTCTCATGGGCTGTATGATCCTCCTGGGGATTCTGCTACGTCACTCCCCCCTTCCCCGGGAGTTCCTGGGGGCGCTTTACTTTCTCATGGGCACAGCCCTCATTCTCACCGGCCCCCGTTTCTGGCTTACGGCATGAGGTACTTCTGAGCATTCCGGGGAACCCACCAGCGTTCAAGATTGTAGGAGATGCCGATGGGGGCGGGTTTTATTCCCCGGAAACGTTTGTGAATGCAGGGAAGGGCCATGGGCACATAAAGAAAGGTGTAGGGCTGGTCCTCGGCCAGGATTTCCTGAAAACGGTCGTAGATCTTTTTACGTTTTTTTCGGTCGAAGGTCCGGCGGCCCTCCTCGAGCAGGCGGTCCACCTCCGGGTTGGCGTAGGAGACGAAGTTTAGTCCCGGGGGCTTGATCTTGCTTGAGTGCCAGATGTCGTAGAGGTCGGGCTCCGGGCCGGTGGTCCAGCCCAGGATCACGGCCTCAAACCGTCGCTTGTCGATGAACTCGTGGATGAAGGCCGTCCATTCCACGGTGCGGATGTGGACCCGGACGCCGATCTCGAAAAGCCGCCGCTGGATGATCTGCGCGGCAAGGAGCCGGGAGAGGTTTCCCTGGTTGGTAAGGATGGTGAACTCAAAGGGCCGGCCGTCTTTGTCCAGGATGCCATCGCCGTCGGTGTCGCGCCAGCCGGCACGAGCAAGAAGCCTTTTGGCCCGCTCGGGATCGTAGGGATAGCGTTTGACATTGGGATTGTAAAACCAGGTATCCGGTTTGTAAGGGCCGGTGGCCGGGACCCCCAGGCCGAAGAGGACCCCGTCCACAATCTCGCGCTTGTCGATGGCGTAGGAAAGCGCCTGACGCACCCGCCGATCCCGGAAGAGGGGGTGTCTGAGGTTGTAGCCCAGATAAGTGTAAGAAAAGGCCAGGTATTTGTATTTGCGGAATCGGGAGAGAAAGGCCCGGGAATTGGTCTGCCGGGCGTACTGGAGCGGGGTAAGATTCATCCAGTCGATGCCTCCGGCCTTAAGCTCCATGAACATGGTGGCCGGGTCCGGGATGACCCGGAAGATGATCCAGTTGAGGTAAGGGCGGCCGGCGAAATAGTCCGGATTGGCGGAAAGGACGATCTTTTCCTGGCTTCGCCATTCTCTGAACCGAAAAGGGCCGGTTCCCACCGGGTGGCGTCCGAAATCGGTGCGGGTGAGGTCTTTTCCCTGAAGAAGATGTTTGGGAAGGACCACCAGGTTGCCCCAGGAGGAAAGGGCCGGGGCGAAGGGTTTGCGGTAGTGCACCCGGAAAGTGTAGCGGTCCACCACCTCGGCCCGTTCCACCTCCAGGAAATCCCCGGCGTAGGCCGTGGGGGTTTTGGGGTCGGTGATGAGTTTGAAGCCGAACATTACATCCTCGGCGGTGAACTCCACCCCGTCGTGCCACCTGACACCTTTGCGGAGATAGAAAGTGATGGTGCGGCCGTCGGGGGAGATCTCGTAGTTTTCGGCGAGATCTCCTACCAGGTTGAGGTAGGGATCGTACTTGACGAGACCGTTAAAGATGAGGCCCGCCACCTCGTGGCTTGCGGCGTCCGTGGCGAGCATCGGGATCAGGGTGCTCGCATCCCCGATGGTCCCGATAACTAAGGCGTCGCCGTAGTCCTGGGCGTAAAGCCCGCTGGTCCCAAAAAGGAGGGCTATCAGCAGGACCGAGAGTCTTATCATGCCTCCAAAAAGACCTCTTTGAGAGGGGTATAGAGGGCTCCTTCCCGATGAAGGACGCTTTGATAGAAGACCAGTCGGTCGACCTCAAAGCTAAGGGGGGGAACCTTCAAAGTCTCAGCTTTTTTCCGTAAAGCTCCTGCCCCCTGAGGATCCTTAACTCGTCCCAGGGTAAGGTGGGGGTGGAAGGCTCGTTTCTCCCGGGGAAAACCTGCTTTTTTAAAGGCCTTCTCCAGTTTTTCCTGTAGACGCAAAAGGGGCTCTGTCTGCCCCTCAAGACCGACCCAGATTACCCTAGGAGTTCCTTGGAAGGGGAAAAAACCGAGACCTTCCAAAGTTAACTCAAAAGGTGGAGTCTCTTTCTTGGCCTTTTCGGCAGCCCGCACCAGGACCGGAAGTTTTTCCTCTGGAATATTCCCAAAAAATTTTAAAGTCAGATGAATCCCCTCTGGACGCACCCAACGCACTTTAGCCCCGGTCTCTTTCAAAAGTTCTTGGAGCTCCTTAAGGGCCTCTTTCACCTCTTCCGGCACCGGAACCGCCAAAAAGCAACGGAGCACTAGTCGCCCTCCACGGCAAAACGGTAGGCCGGGAAGAGGTTCCCGGTAAGAAGATAGCGACGCAACCAGTCCAAAGCTGTAAAAGCCGCCAAAGTTTGAATCTCGTGCCGGGAACCAGGGAAGAGAAACTTCCGGGCCACGGTCTCGGTGGGTGTGGAAAGCCCTAACCAGACCGTGCCCACGGGTTTTTCCGGGGTCCCTCCTCCAGGGCCGGCGATCCCAGTCACCGAGAGAGCAAAAGTAGTGCTAAACCTTTTTCGCGCCCCCGAGGCCATGGCCAGAGCCACCTCCCGAGACACCGCCCCAAAGAGGCGCAAAAACCTCTCCGGGACCCCCAGGACCTCCCTTTTGGCCCAGTTGGCATAGGTAACCGCTCCCCCTATAAAATATTCAGAAGAGCCTGGAATCCGGGTAATCAAAGAGGCTATAAGCCCTCCGGTACAAGATTCCGCCACCGAGAGGGAGTATCCCCTCTCCACCAGTATACGCCCTAGCACTGCCGCCAGTTCCTCTTGGTCTTCACCGAAAAGGTGCTCTGGGAAATGGGTTTGCAACCGGGCCGCCGCCTCCAAAACCCGTCTTCTTACTTCTCCTTCGTCTTTTCCCCGAGCCGTAAGAGTGAGCTGGACCTCCGGGAAGACCGGGTAAAACCCGACCTCTAGGCCTTCCCCTAGAATCTTTTTCACGGCCCGATTGATCTCGGCCTCCCGCAGGTCAAAAAACCGGAGGGTTCTGGTGAAAACCGTCTCCTTCGGCGGGAATTTTTCCTCAAGATAAGGCAACACCTTCTTTTCGAAAAGCTCCCGAAACTGGGAAGGCACCCCGGGGAGGAAAAAGAGAGGTTTTCCCTGATGCTCCAGGAGATAGCCCGCCGCCGTAAAGTCCTCGGAGAGGGGACAGGCGCCCTCGGGAAGGTGGGCCATGCGGTCCCGCAGGGTGTTCACCGGAAGCCCCTGCGCCTTTTCGTTCTCCCGGATGCGGGCCAGAATCCCTTTGTGGACCACCAGGCGCAGCCCCAGAGCCTCGGCTACGGACTCGCTGGTGAGGTCGTCCTCCGTGGGGCCGAGACCGCCGCTTGCGATCAGGAAATCCGTTTGCGGAAAGAGACGTCGGAGGTGGAAGACGATGGCCTCCCTATCGTCGGGCACGGTGACGATCTCAAGAAGACGATAGCCTCTGCGGCTCAAAAGCCCCGCGGCCCAGAAGCTGGTGGTGTTGGCCACCCGGCCGGCGACCAGCTCGTCACCGATGGCCAGAAAAACACCCCTCATTAAACTTTAAGCTATCACGCCCCCCTGCCGGACACAAGCTCTCACCTCTCTGCTGGAACTCCTTTGTTTTTTTGTTGTAACAC
>JALWWR010000148.1 GCA_026993045.1 Thermodesulfatator sp. | reverse complement strand
GGGCCTATGGTTTTAACAGGAGGGGGTGACATTTTTGCTTGGCAGTTAGGGGTGACAAATTCGCTTTGCAATAACAAGATTAAATTTGAGTCTTGACAAAAATAATTTTTATGTTATAAGAATCCAAATTTCTAGGGAGGAACTTTATGGATTTAAGAAGGTTTGGTAGTCTCTTAGTGCTAGGGTTTTTCCTTTTAGGAGGGGGAGGTTGGGCTGGCTCTTCTTCTAAGCTCCCTTTGGGGCTTCCTGCGGTTCCGGTTCCAAAAGATAATCCCATCACCCCTGAGAAAGTGGCCTTGGGAAAGAGGCTTTTTATGGACAAACGTTTTAGTGCCGACGGCACGGTGGCCTGTGCCACTTGTCATGATCCGGAAAAGGCCTTTGTGGATGGGCTTCCGGTCTCTAAAGGGATCAAAGGTCTTACCGGGACCCGCAACGCTCCGACGGTAGTCAACGCCGTTTACTACACCAGCCAGTTTTGGGATGGAAGACGGCCCACCCTGGAGGAGCAGGCCAAAGACCCCTTTGTGAATCCCGTGGAACACGGGCTTAAGTCCCACGAACCCATCCTGAAGATAGTGCGCTCCGATCCGGAATATCGGGAAGCCTTTCAAAAGGCCTTTGGCATCTCCCCGGAAGAGATCACTATAGATCACGTGGTTAAAGCCATCGCGACCTTTGAAAGGACGATGATCGCTGGGGATTCCCCCTTTGATCGTTGGTATTTTGGAGGAGATGAAAAGGCCGTCTCTGAGGCGGTAAAACGGGGTTTTAAGATCTTTCAGACCAAAGGTCGGTGCCAGGATTGCCATCAGATCTCTCAAACTTACGCCCTTTTTACGGATAACAAGTTCCATAACTTAGGGGTGGGGCTAGAGAAGATCTTGCCCCGCCTGCGGAAGATCATCAAAGAAGTACGGAGGGCTCGTCAGGAAGGCCGATCTCTCGATGAATTGGCCTTTACGCGGGAAGATATCTCGGAGCTGGGCCGTTTCATCGTTACCGGCCAGTTAAAAGACGTGGGGGCCTTTAAGACCCCTACCTTACGGAACGTGGCCGTTACGGCCCCTTATATGCACGACGGTTCCCAAAAGACCCTAGAAGAGGTCATCGATTTTTACGATCAGGGGGGACATAAAAATCCTTTCCTAGACAGCGGGATCCGGCCCTTGAACCTTACGGAAGAGGAGAAGGCCGATCTCCTGGAGTTTTTAAAAAGTTTGACCAGCCCTCAGTTTGAGTCCTTGGTCAAGGAAAACCAATAACCTTTAAGGAGGCGAGGATGAAGTTCAAAAAGGTAAGCCGCCGAAAGTTTTTAAAGGGTTTAGGGGTAGCGGCGGTAGCGGGAAGCTTACCCCTGAAGATGGTAGAGGTGGTTTATGGAGAAAAACCCGCGGATAAGTTCACCTTTGCGGTAATCTCGGACGCCCACATCACCCAGATCAAAGGCACGCGTTTTGTGCGTAACTTCGATGAGGGTTTAAAGAAAGCCGTCTTCGAGGTCTCTTTTATGGATCCCCCTCCGGACTTCGTAGTCTTTGGAGGGGATCTGGCCCAGCTAGGGAAAAAGGAGGAGCTAGATCACGGCTTAGAGATCATGTCCCAGCTTTCCCTTCCTATAAAATGGGTGGTTGGAGAACACGATTTTTATTTAGATATGGGGGAATACTGGCAAAAGCACCTCAGCCCCCTTTATTACAGCTTTGATCATAAAGGCGTCCACTTTGTAGTCTTAAACAGCATCCTTACCTATGAGAGCTGGATCAACCAGTTTAAAGACCCCATGGAGCGGATGTTAAACATGGCCCGCTTAGACAATCCTAAGGGTTCGCCTTTTATGGTGGGAAAGGAGCAGATCGCTTGGCTCAAGAAGGATCTAGAGAAATATCCTCCTGAGACCCCCTTGGTGGTCCTTTCTCATTCTCCTCTGTATAAGATCTTTAAACCCTGGAACTTCTGGACCGATGACGCCGAAGAGGTCCAGGCAGTCTTAAAGCGGTTTAAAAAGGTGACCGTCCTCCACGGTCATGTCCATCAGGTGCTTTACAATCAGATTGGAAATATCACTTTTATGGCCTTCATTTCCACGGCCTGGCCTTGGCCCTACCCGGTCTCTTACTCCCAGCTGCCCAACGCTGTTCCTAAGGTTACGGTCTTCATGAATCGGGCCGACCCCTTTAAAGAGAGGGATGGGACCGGCTGGTCCTACATAAATATTCAGAACGGCTATGCCGCTCAGCATTACCAACTTTGGGAAAACACTCCTCGCACGGTCTATTACGACCCCAAGGTGAGCTATCCGGTGGACCAAGATTACCAAGACCCCGCCCGCCGGATTCCACCACAGGAACACTACTAAAAATCGAAAAGGAGGTAAGAGATGATCAAACGTGGTCTTTTCTGGGTCCTGGTATTAGGGATTTTCGGATTAGGTTTGGCCCAAGCGGATGAGTTTACCAAAAAGGATCTAGAAAAATGGCAAAAGGCCTTTATGGCGGTGGTCAAAGAAGGGGAGCGTCTCTTTCACAGCCCCTTGGGTTCCAATAAGGTCTCTTGTGATATGTGCCACCCCCACGCCTCTAACACTCATCCCGAAACCTACCCCAAGTTCCAGAAACAGCTGGGGAAAGTGGCCACTTTGCGGGACATGATCAACTGGTGTCTAGAAAATCCGCTGGAAGGAAAGCCCCTTCCTCTGGATGATCCCCGCATGATCGCTTTAGAGGCCTATATCACCTGGGAACGCCGGGGAGTTCCACTGGCCCCCGGAAAGCACTAAAGGGTAAGGGGGCCTCGCCCGAGGCCCCCTTAAGTGTCAAAAGGGACTTCGTTCAGCTAAGGAGGCTTTAGAAAAAGGCCCTCTGGTCAGCTTTAAGACCAATTCCTTAGATCTCTTGGCTAAAGTGAAGGAAGGTCTGGGCCGGGGGAGAGAGGGTCCTTTGGGCCGGAAATACCAGATAAAATTCGCGTTTTAAAGAAAAATCTTTTATAGGGATTAGGCGTAGCCGGCCGTCGGGGAGTTCCTTTTCCACCGAACGGAATGAGACAAAGGCCAGCCCTAACCCGGCTTTGACGGCTTCCTTTACGGCTTCGGTGGAGCCCATTTCTGCCACCACCCGCAACCGATCCGGGTCTAAGCCCGCTTGATATAAGGCCCGCGTCACGGTGCGCCAGGTCCCAGATCCAGCCTCCCGGCCCACAAAAGGAAACTGGAGCAAGTCTTTAAGCTCTAAAGGGGCGGAAAAGTCCTCTTCTGCTGGCCCAATAAGGACAATCTGGTCCTCACAGCAAGGCTTAAAGATGAGTTCCGGATCTTCTTCTCGATCGCCAACCATACCCATCTCTAAAGTCCCCCGCTGGACCTCTCGAATAATTTCTGCCGTATCCCCAACTTTAAGAAAGACCGAAAGCCCAGGATAGGCCTTCCGAAAAGCGGTTATAAGATAAGGCAAGATGTATTGCCCTGGGATGGTGCTTCCCCCCAAATCTAGTTTTCCAGTTTTTAACCCCTTAAAATAAGCCAGCTCCTTTTCAAGTTCTCGATAAAGCAACAGGAGTTTTTGAGCGTAACGATAGACCACCTTTCCGGCTCGGGTAGGAGTAACGGTGCGGGTGTGACGGTCAAAAAGTTTAAGTCCCCAGTGAACTTCCAGGGCCTTAATATGGCCGGAGATAGTGGGCTGGGTGAGATGGATCTTTTCAGCGGCTTTAGAGAAATTTCCACTTTCCATCAAGGCCACTAAGGCCTCAAGCTTTCGAAAATCTACCATGGAACCTGCTCCTTCAGGCCTTATTTTATTGTAAAATTTTAATCTAAAAATAGTTAGGAGCTATAAATGAAGGTTCAGAGACGTCCTACACGGGAGATTCGGATAGGAGGCGTCAAGCTGGGAGGGGGCCATCCCGTAGCGGTACAAAGCATGACCAATACCGACACTCGGGATGTGAAGGCCACCGTGGCCCAGATCCGAGAACTCCAAGAGGAGGGGTGCGAGATCATACGGGTGGCGGTTCCAGATCAGAAGGCGGCGGAGGCCTTAAGGGAGATTTTGCCCCAGATCGATATTCCCCTCATCGCCGATATCCATTTTGATTGGCGTTTGGCGATCGCCGCCCTTCGGGCCGGGGCCCACGGCATCCGCATCAATCCCGGAAATATTAAAGGCCGCCAAAACGTGCGGAAGGTGATCGAGGAGGCTCGGGCCCGGGAAGCTTGCGTAAGGATCGGCGTTAACGCCGGTTCTTTAGAGAAGGATCTCTTAAAGAAATACGGCTGGCCCCGACCGGAGGCCTTAGTGGAAAGCGCCTTGCGGTGGTTGGATTTCGTGGTGGGGGACCTGGGCTTTGAGAACTTGAAGGTCTCTCTCAAATCTTCGGATCTTTGGCATACGGTGGAAGCCTACCGGGCCTTTGCCCAGCAGTCAGATTTTCCGGTCCATATAGGGGTGACCGAAGCCGGGGGACTTCTTCCAGGCACGGTAAAAAGCGCTTTGGGGCTAGGGATTTTACTTGCAGAGGGAATTGGCGACACCTTAAGGGTCTCTCTTACCGCTCCTCCCCGGGAGG
>JALWWR010000147.1 GCA_026993045.1 Thermodesulfatator sp. | reverse complement strand
CCTCCCGGAGCTCCTCCCAGAGCCCACGATCAAAGTCTGGCCAATCTTCAAAAGTAAAGCGACGGAAAAGCCCTGGAGCCCGGCCGGCGGCTATCATCGCAGCCTCCGTGGGGATGGTGCCCGTACCGCAAAAGGGGTCAAGGAGCGGAACTTCGGGGCTCCAGCCTGAGGCCAGGATCAGGGCCGCCGCCAGATTCTCTCGCAAGGCCGCCGGCCCCGGGGCCACTTTATAGCCCCGACGAAAAAGATCTCCCGAAGTATCAAGACTTATGGTGCAGCGGTCTTTTACAAAACGGATCACCACCAAGAGTTCCTTTTCTGTGGTGGATTCCAAGGCAATTCCCAAGCGGTTTTCTACAGCCTTAAATACTCGTTCCCTTATGGCGCCCTCATGGTAAAGCCTTGAGCGATAAGAAGTTACCCGGAGTTTTAATCCGTAGCCCCTGGGAAGATATCGCTCCCAAGGCAAAAGTTCGGTATTGCGTACTAATTCCGTAAACGTTAGGGCTTGAAAGCGCGCTATCCTTAAAAGGACCCGGTTGGCGGTGCGCAGCCAGAGGTTGGCCAGAAACATCTCCCTTCTTCCTCCATAAAAGGATACGCCCCCTTCTTCTATCTTCCCTTTGATCCCCAAGGCTCGGAGCTCCCAGGCCGTGAGCTCTTCCACTCCAGGGGGAGAGACTACAAAAAACTCTTCCCTTTTAAGCATGCTAAGCCCGAAAGCAGGATTTTATATCTCCAGACAATTTATACCAAAGAATTTATTTATAAAAACTATTTGACTTTCCTATAAATTTGAGGATAAAAGGCTTTTAGGACAGGAGAGGGTGAAATTTTACGAATCTTTCCGCGGAGGACTGAAGCAAGGTCTCTTAAAGGGGGACGCATGGTTAGTCGGCGGGATTTTTTAAAGCTGGCCAGTTTAGCTCTGAGCGCAGAATTTTGGGGCTTAAGGTCGGCCCAGGGTGGGCTGGCCAAGACTCTCTGGGCTTACGATGCTCGGAAGTGTATCGGCTGTCAGGCCTGTGTGCTGGCCTGTCAGAACGCGCGCCGGCTCCCACCGGAGGTGCGCCTTGCGGAAATCGTGGCCTCGGAGAAAGGCCGGTTTCCGGAGGTGCGGGTGGCCTTTGAGAGGAGAGTTGCCGGATGCGACCTCTGCGTGCGCCGAAAGTGGCCTCCGGCCTGCGTGCGGG
>JALWWR010000146.1 GCA_026993045.1 Thermodesulfatator sp. | reverse complement strand
AGCCTCAGCTCCCACCCGTATTTTTCCGCCAGCTCCCTCACCTTCCCCTTCACCCTCTGGCAGAAGGGGCAGTCTGGGTCGGAGATGAAGTAAAGCACGCCCCTCCTTTCACCCTTCGGCTTCAGGGAAAGCACGTACAGCTTCTCAAGCTCCGGCAGAAGCCTCGCCACCTCCGCACTCTTCAGCCTGTTTATCTTCTCAAGCGTAACCCTCCTCCCTTCCTTCACCACCTCCCCGATGATCACAAAGCCCTCTCCAACGAAAACGGGCACATAATTTCCCCCCACCTTCAGTATCTTCGCGCACAGGTTCCCAAAAGGCTCCTGCTCCACCACCTCATAGGGAACCGCAGGAAGATGAGGTCTCTCGCTGTAAAGATCGCAGGGGTTTTTCTCCCCAGCAAACGCAAAAGCCACCAGCCACAGCAAAAGCAACAGCATAACTCAATAATAAACCGAACCCCGAACCCGCGTCAACCTTCCCTCCATCCCAAAACAGCGCTAACATAATACATGCTGGAGGTGGAACATGAGAGAAAGGAAAAACTACGCCAAAGTCCGCCTCTCAAAGGAAACCTTCAACCTCCTGAAGAAACACAAACCCGAAAATTGTTCTTGGGACGACTTTCTCCACACCTGCTTCCTGATCGCTCAACAGATCCGCAGAATTTGTCTCCCAGAGGAGACACAAGTGCCCCCAAAATGGGGTCACGAGCGCCCCCAAAATGGGGTCACGAGCGCCCCCAAAATGGGGGCACAGGTGCCCCCACCGCCGGATCGGGGCGAAATTCCGCCCGTGGAGTGGGTGGCTCAAGTGCTTGAGGCAGTAGGGGAAGCGGTGATCATAGCGTCTCGAATCGTTGATATGCAGGCATGTCTGAGCTTCCACTCGGAGCTGGTCAAAGCTGTTGCCCTGCTCAAGAGCTTGGAGCAGAAGGGGTTGGATGCCCCCCGTAGCGCTCCGATTGGGAAGCCCCAAGGAGAAGAGGAACCCTCGGCGCACGAAGCCCAGACCCCGCAACAACCTCATGCGTCTTCACCAGAGAACCAGTTTGGCACGAAAATTGCAAAAAAAGAAAGAGAAGAAAGAGAAGAAAAAGAAAAGAAAGAAGTAACAGGATTAAGTAAAGAATCCTTACACAGTAAGGATTCTTTTTCGGGAACACAACTCTCCTCTATTCCTCCGGATAATAGGG
>JALWWR010000145.1 GCA_026993045.1 Thermodesulfatator sp. | reverse complement strand
AACATCGGACGCTTGAAGTTTCCCCCGGACGCCTCGCACTTCTTGGGAGCTTTGAGAACATTGGCCTACGAGGACAGGGGGTTAAGGGCACCCATTTTTGACATAAGGATTGTGTGGCTTAGCTTCTTGGCCGGCGAGGAGCCGGTGATCCCGGCTCCCATAACCTTTGGCCTGAAAGGGGCACGCTTGGATACAAACCTGTTCAAAGTGCATTCTCACTTTGGCGAAGTAAGCGACGCATTACTGAAAAGCGCCGATGCCCCTGAATTCGTCTCCCTCTCTGGCAAACCGTTTTCGAGGAGCGAGCTCTGGAGAGAGGAATTGAAAGTGGGAATAGCCATGGGAGGGCGCACCGCCGAGAGGAAGTTCTTTTACAGGATTGTTATGGCGAGGCTTCTTGAAGGAGTCTCTTTCCTCGTGGGCGCCGAGATTCCCGAGTGTTTTGACGGAGTATTTCCAAAGAGGTTCATTACTAAGCTGGGCGGAGAAGGTAAGCTCGCCGAGTGGGTAGAAACAGAGGAAATTACCGTTGCAGATACCAGGGGCGCTCCCCCGGGGCGTTGGGTAGTTCTTTCGCCCGTTCCCGTGCTTGACGAGGAAAGTGGGAAATGGGTATGCGATTATGACAAAAAGGTCAAGGTTTCCTCCGTTGTTTCGGCGGGGTTTGACTTCGCGTCGGGGTGGGATGTGAGGGTTCGCAAGCCAAAGCCGGGGCGCCTTGCCCTCGCCGCCGGCTCGGTGTTGACCCTTGAAAGTGGGCTGTCCTGGGGAACGGGAGCGAGGTTTTCCGGAAAATTGCGGTGGTTTGCCGACGCCTACCTATTGAAATCCCGTGATTTCCTCGTTCTCGTAAGACCCCAAGGAGAAAAGGTGTGCTCTTCCCCAGGTTATCGGTGTAATAAACCCCTCGAGCCTGCCCCGGGGGTAATAGCGGAGGTGTGATATGAAAGCCTTTAAGAAGGTGCTTTACATAAAGACGGTGACTCCCACCCATCCGGGGGCGGGGCCTTCAGTGGGCCCGGTCGATTTGCCTCTCCAGCGCGAAGTGCACACGGAGCTCCCGTTTATCCAAGGCTCGAGCTTGAAAGGGGCGATAAGGAGCTGGGTTGATGGAGAGGTGATAACAGACGCTATGGCGAAAAGGTCCAATATACTGCGCTTATTACAAAACATAGGTGGATTTCTCCAAGGTATAAGT
>JALWWR010000144.1 GCA_026993045.1 Thermodesulfatator sp. | reverse complement strand
GAGGGGCCGCTCGCCGAGATTCAGAAAAAGAAAGAGGACTACTCCAATCCAAAAAAACAATGAAAGCTTGCTTTCTTTTTTCATTTGCCCGAAAATATACCATGAGTTTGAAGATACCAAGAAATACCGGCCTAACCCGGCCTTTTAGAAACTAAAGTCTCTCTTAAGATCGGTACACCAAAGCCCTGAACCCAAAGCCGGTGGGGAGACATTGAGAGACATTAAACTGCAAAATGAAAGGCTAAAAAGAAAGAAGAAAATTTCCTCCCCCCTTGAGCTTGGCTTTTGGGTTCTGATAGGGGTCCTCTATATAAGCCCTCTTTTCCTTCCTATAACCAGTTTGCAAGAAGCCCGACGAGCGGAACTGGTACAGGAGGCTGTAAAGTTGGGGCACTGGCTTATTCCCAGTCTGAACGGGGAACCTTATGTAACCAAACCCCCTTTGCATACCTGGCTAGCAGCGGCTTTAGCCAAACTGGGAGGGCTTTCGGCTCCCATTCTAAGGCTCCCTTCTGGCCTTTCAGCCCTGGGAGTGGCCTGGCTGATCTTCCGCTTGGCCCAAAGGGCCGGAGGAAAAGAGACGGCCCTTTGGGCCTTAATCTTTTTGCTGGCAGCCCCCAAGTTCTTTTTCTTCGCTCACCGGGTGGATCTGGAAATGCTTTTGGCTTTCTTTTTTACCCTCTATCTATTTGAGGCTTGGCAATACCTAGAAAAAGGAAAATCCATAGCCCTTTGGGGAGCCTTTGCCGCCTTGGGCTTAGGATTCTTGACCAAGGGCCCCTTTATCCTCTTGGCTTGGCTTTCGATTATGGCCTACGGCCTCTCGCAAAAAGAAAAGCGGGCCTTAAAGTTGGCCCTGCATCCAGGAGGTTGGCTCCTGGCTTTGGCCCCGACGTTAATATGGTACTTCTATGCTTACACCCAGGTAGGTGAGGGAGGTTTTCAGGAATTTCTGCTAGAAGACCTTAGGGGCCGCCTGGCTGGAAAAGAGGCGGATCCCTTTTATAAATACGCTGGGGCCCTCTTCCTAGGCTTTCTCCCGGAAAGCTTACTTCTCCTTTATCGGCCCCAGGCCTTTTGGTCTCACTACTGGGCTAAACCCTTAAATCGCTTTTTATTTTGGGCCTGGATGGCCCCTCTTTTGGCCCTGAGTTTGACCTCAGACAAGTTCAGTAAATATCTCTTATCGCTTTACCCCTTCTGGGCCTACTTTCTGGCCGAAAGGACCCGCCTCTGCCTAGGACCGCGGATAAAAGGTCTCAGACCGTATGCCGTCCTCCTGGTTGTCTTTATGGTAGCCGGAGCCTTGAGCTTAGAAATAAAAAGCGGAGAGACCCGGCTAAAATCTTTAAAGGTGGTGGAGCCCTATCTCAAGGGAGGGGGAGAGCACTATTTTTGGAAAAAGGCCCATCCCCTATTGGTCTTCTACCACGGCCAACCCCTTCCGGTCTTAAAAGAGAAGATTCCCCCCAAGGCCCTTATTTGGGAGGCGGCTTCCGGCTGCCAATCGGAGCTAAAGGACAAAGGATATTGGTTAGTAAAAATAGTCCGCTCCTTTTATCGCCCCGGGCAGTGTCTTTATCTTTATTCTTCCGGGGAGGCCTCTTCGAGGGGCTCTTCCGGCTCCGGGAAGTAGATCTTTTTATAGTAGATCAGGCGCCGGCAGAGAGGACATTCATAATAACGGTCGTCGCGCTGGAGCTCGTTAAAGAGTTGCGGGGGGATGTGCATGTGGCAGCCTTCGCAGGTCCCATTTTCCACCCCCACCACCGCTAGGCCTCCTTTCCGCTGACGGATGAAATCGTATCGGCGAAGCAGGCTCTGGGGAATCTGCGAGACCAGGCCTTCGCGTTCCTTAAGATAGGACCCTTTTTCTTCCTCCAGCTTTTCACAAAAGGCTTGAAACCGGTCCCGTTCTTCGGCCACCCTCTTCTCAAGCTCTTCCAGTTCTTCGGCCAAGGTCTTTTCCTGAGTCTGTAAGGCCTCGAGTTCCTCCATTAATTTAAAGATGTTTTCTTCCCGCTGTTTGTTGGCCTTTTTGATCTCTTCAATCTCTCGCAAAAGGGCCTGGTATTCGCGGCTGCCCCTTATCTGCATGAGACGGTTCTGACTGCGCTTGAGCCTTTTATATTCTTCCTCTAGCTCGTCTTCCTCTAACTTCTTTTTTAGGGTCAATTCTTCCAGCCGTTGTTTCAATTCTTCCAAGGCCTTCCTCTTCTTTTCTAAGGCCTCTTCGGCTTCCTTAAGGGATTGGGGAAGCTCGGCCTTCTTTCTTTCTAGGGCCAGGATCTTTAGGTCCAATTCCTGCAAACGGATGAGATTTAACATTTCTTCGCGCACTTTGAACCTCCTTGGGCTGAAATAACAAGTTGAAAGGGACTCTGTCCAGGATAATAGCTAATTTTAAGGCTCGGAAAATCAGAGCGCATTTGCTGGAAGAGGTGGTGCTCAAAATAATAGGCCTCTAGGGCAAAATGATCGCTTACCAGCAAACTCAGCCCTAAAGTCTCCATATCTCGAGCCGCATGATGTTTGATCTCCCCGGTTATATAGAGTTCCGCCCCTTTTGACAAGACTTGAGGTAAAAGATCTCCACCCGAGCCCGCACAGAGGGCCACCCGCCTAACTTCTCGATCAGGGCCTACCTGAAAAACCGGAGCCCCAATTCTCTGGGAAAGCCTTTGGGCTAGTATCGAAATTTTAAGGGCTTTCTCCAAATTCCCTATCCTTCCTAACCCTACCTGCTTCAAATCTTCCGAGACCGGTTTTAAGGCCTCCTCCACCGAAAGACCCAGGGTTTCCGCCAAAACCTCGGTGACCCCTCCCGGAGCAACGTCCAAGTTAGTATGATAGGAAACCACACTAACCCCTTCCCGAAGCAGCCTAATTATTAAGCCCTGCCAGGGATCTTCTGCCTGAAGTCTTTTTAAGGGCCTGAAAAATACCGGATGATGGGTGAGAAGGCAATCTATTTTTTGGGCCAAAACCCATTCTCCCACTTCAAGGGTCAGCTCTAAGGCCAGTCCCAGATGGGTTACCTCTTGTCGAAGAGAACCGAATTGGAGACCGACGTTATCCCAGGGTTCGGCCCAGGAGGAAGGGGCGAAACTTTCTATGTAATTACATACATCTTCTACGGTGGTGGACATAAGCACAAAATTTGGTGGGCCTGGGAGGACTCGAACCTCCGACCTCCCGGTTATGAGCCGGTGGCTCTAACCAGCTGAGCTACAGGCCCGTCAATCTTTAATGTATTCCCATCCCACTTTCTGTCAAGAAATTAGGAAGTTATATAATATTTAAGGTGTTTGCTTCGGCTAGGGTGCCGGAGTTTCCGTAAGGCCTTGGATTCAATCTGACGGATACGTTCCCGGGTTACCTTGAAGGCTCGACCCACTTCTTCCAAAGTGTGTTCATACCTTTCTCCGATTCCAAAGCGCAGGCGCAGGACCTTTTCTTCCCGAGGGGTCAAGTAAGAAAGGAGCTTTCGTATCTCTTCCGCTAAAGATAGATCCTCGGTGGCCTCATGAGGAGCCAAAATCATCTCATCTTCGATGAAATCCCCTAGCTGAGAATCTTCGTCGTCTCCCACCGGGGTCTCAAGGGAGACTGGATCTTTAGTAATTTTTAAGATGGTCTTGACCTTCTCCACCGGAAGCCCCATCTCCTGGGCCAGGACCTCCGGGCTGGGTTCCTCGCCGTGTTCTTGATAATAGCGGATAGAGGTTCGCACCAGCTTGTTGACCAACTCGATCATGTGGACCGGGATACGGATGGTGCGGGCCTGATCCGCAATGGCCCGGGTGATGGCCTGACGAATCCACCAGGTGGCGTAGGTGCTGAACTTATAACCCCGGCGCCAGTCGAATTTTTCTACGGCCTTCATAAGGCCGATATTTCCCTCCTGGATGAGATCTAAAAATTGAAGCCCCCGGCCTACATATTTTTTGGCCACCGAAACCACCAGCCTGAGATTGGCCCGGATCAAGGCCTCCTTAGCCCTTTTGGCCTCCTGCAGACCTTCTTCAATCTCCCGCGAGACCTTCCAGAACTGCCGCAGGGAGACCCCAAAGTCCCGCTCTATTTTTTGGCGCATCTCCTGGGCCATGTAATACCGGGCTCGCAAACGCAAAAACTCCTCCAAACTGAGACCTAACTTGGCAGAGGCCTCTTCTACCTTCGAAAACTCTCCGTTGGTTCGAATGAAATACTGGACCAAAACCCTTAAAGAGTAGCCGCTTTCCCTCTCCAGGGCCCTTAGGTCCCGTTCCGCCCGTCGCAGCTCGCAAGCTGCCGCTAGAACCTTGCGGGTGATATTTTCTATAAAACGTCGGGATAGCCTCCTTTCTTCCAGAGTCTGGATCAATTCCTGCCGCAGGCCGTGCAAGTCCCGGTAAAAAGAAAGCCTCTCTCGCGAAGACCCTTTGGGGGCCGGCCTCTCAAGGAGCTTTTGGGTCTGCTGCAACACCCTTTCAGCCCAATTACGGGTGTTTTCTTGAGGCTTGAAGGACTCGTCAGAAAACTCATCGGCGTCCCTCAGAATCTCCCGGTGGCGAATTTCCCCGTCCAGAAAAGCCGTAAAGGTCTGATAAAGATATTCCAGAGCAGGCCGCACTTTTAAGGCTGCTACCAAGGCCCTTCTTTCACCCTCTTCTATCCGGCGAGAAAGCTCCACCTCTTCTTCCTTTGAAAGTAAAGGGATGTCGCCCATGTCTTTCAGATAAAATTTCACCGGATCTACATCCCCAACCTCCAACTCCTCTTTGGGCTCTAAATCCCAACCGTAAGAAGCCTCAATTTCTTCTAAACAAGAAAGCCCTTCTTTTTCCAAGATCTCAATTTCCTTTTTGGGTCGGCTCATATCTCCCCTCCCCACAGCCTTTTAAAGGATTTGACCCACAAAGCCTTCGATATTCTTCAAGGAGCCTTTGAAGGCTCTCTTTTTGCCCGCGGGCCTCGGCCTCTTTGATGGCCGCCAGCATGGCGGCCTGTTCCTGTCGCAGACGTTGACGCCAGAGATAGCGTTGAATATGGGCCCAAATAACCTCCGGAGAATCCTCCGGAGGAGGGGAAAAAAGAAGCTCGCTATAAAGGGCCTGAAGCCCAGCTTCTTCCAAAGTGAGGGTCTCCAGAGAATAGCCTTCCTCCAAGGCCTCTTTAAGCTTCTTTAAGAGCGCGCGTCCTTCAGGGGTGGGGAGGAGGTCCTCCAGAACGGATGACTCTATCTGGGAAAGGTAATGGGGATGGTGCACTAGGAATTGAAGAAGGACCTTTTCAGAAAGGCCGACCCCCGAGTCTGAAGTAAAGGAGATCTGGGACGGAGACTTGGAGAGGACTACCTTGAGGGGGAGGGAAAGTTTTTCAGCCACCCATCGGAAATATTCGTGTCGGACCACGGCATCGGGAATAGCCTCTAACAGGGGACGGAGCTCCCGGAGAAGGGCGCTTTTTCCTTCGGGAGAACGACCGTATTCTTCTTCCAAATAATGCAGCAAAAAAGGGAGGGCCTCTTGAGAAGCCTCTAGCTGACGCAAAAAAAGTCCCGGATCTTTCCGCACTAGACTGTCAGGATCTTCTCCTGGGGGCAGAAAGACCACCCGGGGAAAGAGCCCTTCTTTAAAAAAGAGGCCCACGGCGCGAAAGGCCGCTTTCCGGCCCGCAGGATCGGCATCGAAGATCAGGAACCAGTTTCGGGAGAGCCGCCGCAAGATCTTCACCTGTTCCGAGGTCAAGGCCGTGCCGCTGCAAGCCACAACGTTCCGCAAACCGTGTTCCCACAAGGAAAGAAGATCAAAGTAACCTTCTACCAGGAGCCCTTGGTCCTTCTCCCGAATGTAGGAGCGGGCCTCGTAAAGACCGTAAAGTAAACGGCCCTTGTGATAAATGGGACTTTCCGGAGAGTTGAGATACTTGGGTTCACCAGCCCCTAGAATCCGCCCCCCAAAGGCTACCACCCGCCCTTGTTGGTCTCGCCAGGGAAAAAGGAGACGGCCGCGGAAACGGTCATAGTAAGATCCCTCTCCTCGGGCCACAATGAGACCCGCTTGTTCCGCTAAGGCCAAATCGGCTTTGAGCAAGCGGAGATGAGACACCAGAGCCCCACCGTCTGGAGGCGCATATCCCAAGGAAAACGTCCGGGTCGTAGCCCCCGAAAGACCCCGCTCTTTAAGGTATTCCCGGGCCACAGCCGCCTGGGGAGAGGTCTCCAGAAGGTGCTGATAAAAGCGCCGGGCCTTTTCGTTAAGTTCGTAAAGAGGGGCCCGTTTTTTATCCGAGGCAGATTCGGTCCTTTCCGGAAGGGGAATCCCATACTTGCGGGCCAAATCTTTTACAGCCTCCGCAAAGGAAAGACCGGTGAGTTTCATATAAAAGCCGATGAGATCCCCCCCTGCCCCACAACCGAAACACCGAAAGATCTGTTTTTCTTCGCTTACCGTGAAGGAGGGTTTGGAGTCGGAATGAAAGGGGCAAAGACCTTGATAATTCCGTCCTACCTTTCGTAGAGGAACGTGTTCCGAGATGAAATCTACCAGGTTTACCTTTTCTTTAAGCTGCGCGGCGACTTCTTTAAGGCTCACGCGGCCTCCTTTTTGGGCAGGAGGGTAACCACCGTTACCCCTTCGCCACCCTCAAAAGGGGCCCCCGACCGAATGGCCTCTACCATCTCATGTTCTCGCAAGTAATCTCTCACGGCTTGTAAAAGCCGGCCCGTACCCAATCCATGTACAATACGGACCTCCTTCAGACCAGCCAAAAGGGCCTGGTTGAGATAGCGCTCCAGTACGGACAGGGCCTCGTCGGCGCGCATTCCCAGAAGATGGAGACTTTGAGGGACGGCTTGGCGCTCGGGAACCGAAATTTGGACCCTGGGTTTGAAGTGCGCATCCGAAAGGACTTTAATACTTTTTTTAGAGACCGCAACCCTAAAAGCCCCGCTCTTGACTTCCACCTTGTTCCCTAGATCCCGGATCACTTCCCCTTCCCGCCGCCACTCTTTAAGCCAGACCCTCTGGCCCGGAGAGAGTTTTTGCTCCGGCTCTGGGGCCTCTAAGGGCGCCTCCAGGGCCTTCTTCCAGGCTTGGAGTTCTTTCTGGACCGCCTTTTTCCCTTGTCGGCCCACTCGAACCCTAAAGGACCAAAACTGGTTCTCTAGATCTCGGAAACGCCTTTCCACCTCTTGGCGCAACTTTTCCTTTTCTATCTCTAAGGCCTCCTCCAACCTCTTTTCCTTTATCTCTAAGGCCCTTTCTTTGGCCTCTATTTCCCTCTCTCTTCTCTCAAGAAGCTTTCGTTTTTCTTGTAATTCTTGTTCCAAGCCTTGAAGGGTCTTCAGGAAAGAAAAGGCCGGCTCTTCTCCAGCTAGATGTTTCTGGGCCTGCTCCACCACCTCCGGAGGAAGATACCGACGCGCCAGTCCCAATCCGTAAGAGGCCGAAAGCCCGCCGTAAAGCAACCGATAAGTAGGTTGGCCCTCCTTTTCGTCAAAGGCCATGGAGGCTGGGGTGACCTCTTTCTGGCCCCAGGCCCAATGTTTGAGCTCGGGATAATGGGTGGTGACCATTACCCGGGCCTGCTGGGCTAAAAGCCTTTCCAGCACCGCTTTGGCCAGGGCCGCCCCTTCCCGCGGATCGGTGCCTCGACCAGGTTCGTCTAAAAGAACCAAGCTCTCAGGCCCGGCTTCTTTCAAGATCCGACTTAAGGCCTTAAGATGGGCCGAAAAAGAGCTTTCGTGAAGCAAAAGCCCTTGGTCGTCTCCTAGATCCACCAAAATGGATCGCCACACCGGTATCTCGGAGTCCTCCTCCGCAGCCACTGGAAGACCAGCCTGGGCTAAAAGGACGTTAAGCCCTACCGTCTTGAGAGCCACGGTCTTTCCCCCAAAATTGGGGCCGCTTATAAGGAGCAAAGGCTTTTCGGAGCTCAAGAAGAAATGGTTCCGTATGGCTTCTTCCCCTCGCAAAGGGAAAAAGGGGTGCAAGGCGGCCTTGAGCTTAAGGGTCCCCCTGGCCTTAAGTTTTGGGAATCGTCCTTGGTAGCGTTGCGCTAGGCTATGGGCCGCCAGGCCTAGATCCACCCAAGAAAGGGCCTCTTCCAGGCTCTCTAAGGCCTCGGCTTCTTGGGCCACTAAACCGGAAAGCCGCTTCAGGATCTCTCTTTTGATCCGCTCTTCCTCTAGCCGGGCGGCCTCTAGCTCATTGGATAAAGGTACGGCTTCCGAAGGCTCGATAAAGACCGTGGCCCCGGATTGCGAGACGTCATGAAGGATCCCCGGGACCTTATGGCGGTGTTCAGAGCGGACTGGGAGCACCAAACGCCCTTTTCGCTGAAAAAGGTGCTCTTCTTGAAGGAGACCGGCCCGGGCGTATTTGCGAAGCAAAGCCTCCAAGACCTTATGCAGCCTTTCAAAGAAATGTCGAATCCGTTTGCGGGCCGCCGCCAGCTCCGGGGAGGCCTGATCTGCGAGCTCTTGTCCCGAAGGGTCCAAGGAGAAACGAAGTTCTTGATAAAGGGACTCCAGAGGAGAGACCGAAGGAAAGAAACTGAGACTGGTAAGGGTCCGGGCGGTCTCCAGGTTCTTTAAGATTTCGTGAAGTTCCTCGGGCTGAAGCAAGCTCCCCTTTTGGGCCTTAGAAACAAAGGGCTTTATCTTTCGGAGTTTGGGGAGGCGGAAGATCCCAGTCTTTTCAGACCAAGCCTTTAGCTCTCGGAATTGGTTCTGGCGTTCCAGGGCTTCAGCATAAGAAAAAGCCGGGGCGAAATTCTTTATTCTTTCCACCCCGGCTTCGGTAGAGGCTTCGGCAGCTAAAAATTCAAGAAAGGAAGGCCATTCTAGCTTTTCTAAATCTTCGGACATTTATTCATATTGACGCATCTTTTTGAGTTTCTTAAGGATCCTCTTCTTGGCTGCCATTACCTTTTTACGCCGACGCACTCCAGGCTTCTCGTAAAATTCCCGCTTCTTAACTTCCGAGAGAATTTTATCCCTTTCCACCTGTTTCTTAAAACGTTTTAAGGCCTGCTCAAAGGGTTCGTCTTCTCTTACTATTACTCCGGACAACGGAATCCCCCTCCTTTCTTTGAGTTTTGGGCATATTAACACTGGCCCAAGGTCTGTCAACCAAGGCGGGCCTTTATTTCCTGAAGACGGGAAAGAAGGGAGGCCGGGAAACGCTGCAGCCGCCCCTCCCGAGAGACCGGGGCGTGTACGGTGTGTCCTAAAACTAAGAGTTTTTCTGCCCGATAGATTTGGTAATCGAACCGCAGACGATGGGGCTTGACCTCGCTAAGACGGGTCTCGATCTCCAAGAGGTCGTCGTAACGGGCCGGGGCCTTGTAACGGACGCTCACCTCTACCACCGGCAAGATGAGCCCCTCTTTTTCTTCGATTTCTCGATAGTTCAGGCCCTGGGCCCTTAAAAGCTCGGTTCGCCCGATCTCAAAAAGGCGGAGATAGTTTCCATAATACATTACCCCACCGGTATCAGTGTCGGCGTAAATGACACGATAGGAAACCCTCATAAGCCTGAGTTTAGTCAGGGAAGGGGGATTAGCAAAGGTCTTAAAACTTGAATTCTCTTTAAACTTACATTAAAGTGCCTTCTTACCGGACGAAAAGGAGGGTTTCGGTGGGCGAAAAAAAGAGCGCTAAAACCAAGGAAACCAAGAAGAAAAAAGTGCCTCAGTGGGCCAAATTTTTTCCGGACTTTATTATCGAACGGGATCTTGAAAAATGTATCAAATGCCGTATTTGCGTGCGGGAGTGTTCTTACGGGGTACACATTTGGAACGCAAAGAAAAAGGAACTTGCTGAGGACCATACTAAGTGCGTGGGCTGTCATCGCTGCGAGGCCATGTGCCCCACACAGGCCATTGTCATCCGGCGCAATCCTTCGGATTTTCGAGAGCACGCCGTCTGGACCCCCTGGTTCATCAAAAACGTGTATAAACAAGCCGACCAGGGCGGAGTGCTCCTCACCTCTACCGGCTGCACCATTCCCTTTCGAAGTTACTTCGACCATCTGGTCCTTGACGCCTGCCAGGTTACCAATCCTCCCATTGATCCCCTGCGGGAGCCCATGGAATTGAGGACCTATCTGGGTCCCAAACCGGACGCCCTGGAAGTGGAGGCCCAAAACGGGAAGTTCCGTCTCAAAAAACCTCTTCCCCGGCAGATCAAGCTCGAAGTGCCCATCATGTTTGCGGCCATGAGTTACGGGGCCATAAGCCTCCATGTGCATCAGGGCCTGGCCCGGGCGGCCCGGGACCTGGGAACTCTCTACAACACTGGGGAAGGCGGGCTCCACGCCTCGCTCTACGAGTTCGGCGGAAACACCATTGTCCAGTGTGCCTCCGGGCGCTTTGGACTGCACGTGGACTATCTTAAAGCCGGGGTGGCCATCGAGATCAAGATCGGGCAGGGGGCCAAGCCCGGCATCGGAGGCCATCTCCCCGGGGAAAAAGTTACGGAGGAGATTTCCATGACCCGCATGATTCCGGTGGGCTCGGACGCCATTTCTCCGGCCCCGCACCATGACATCTACTCCATCGAGGACCTGCGCGGTCTCATCTTCGCCCTAAAGGAGGCCACGGAATATCAGAAGCTGGTCTTCGTGAAGATCGCGGCCGTGCACAACGTGGCGGCCATCGCCTCGGGGATCGTACGGGCCGGGGCGGACGCGGTGGTCATCGACGGACTTAAGGGAGGCACCGGGGCGGCCCCCACCATGTTCCGGGACTATATCGGAATTCCCATTGAGCTCGCGGTGGCTGCAGTGGACGAAAGACTCAGACAGGAGGGCATCCGCAACTGGGCCTCGGTGATCGCCTCGGGTGGTATCCGTTGCAGCGCGGACGTCATCAAGCTTATCGCCCTAGGGGCGGATGCGGTCTATATTGGAACTCCGGCCCTTATTGCGGTGGGCTGTACTATGTGTCAGCATTGTTTCACCGGCAAGTGCCCCTGGGGGATCGCCACCAACCAGCCGGAGCTTATCAAACGACTCCCGCCGGAAGTGGCTTATGAGAAAATTTACAACCTGGTTTACGGCTGGGCCCACGAGATGAAAGAGATGCTGGGGGCCATGGGGCTTAATTCCATCGAGAGCCTCCGGGGCAATCGGGACAAGCTTCGAGCCGTGGGGCTCACCGAAAAAGAGATGGAAATCTTAGGGGTAAAACACGCGGGGGAATAGCCTATGAATTTAAAAGGTCTATCTAAAGATATTGCTGGCTGTGGCCTTTCAGGGGTTATCCATCGCAAAGGAGAGCTTATCCCGGGAGAGGTCATCATTAAATCCATTTGTTGCCAAGAGGAGAGGGGAAATGGTCTGGGGGCCGGTTTTGCGGCCTATGGCATCTATCCTGAGTTTGCCAATGATTACGCCTTGCATGTAATGGCCGATCACCAGAAGGCCTTAGAAGAAGTGGAAGAACTTTTGGCACACAAGACTTATATCTCTCACGAAGAACCCATCCCTACCAAGGCCACTCCTGGGATCACGGATCCGCCCCTTTTCAAGCGCTATTTTGTAAAACCTAAATATGAAGGAGAGGCCCGCCGTATTTGTGAAGGTACCGAAGAGGAAGACGATTACATGGTAAATCTGGTGATGGCCATTAACACCAAGATCGAAGGGGCCTATGTGATCTCTTCGGGAAAAAATATGGGGGCCTTTAAGGGCGTGGGTTTCCCCCATCAGATCGCGGAATTTTTCCAAATCGAAAACTACAAGGCCTATATCTGGACCGCCCACAACCGTTTTCCCACCAACACCCCAGGTTGGTGGGGAGGGGCCCATCCTTTTACCATCTTAGACTGGTCTATCGTGCACAACGGCGAGATCTCAAGCTACGGCACCAACCGGCGGTATCTGGAAATGTTCGGCTACCATTGCACCCTTCTTACGGACACCGAAGTGGTGGCCTATCTCCTAGACCTTTTGATTCGAAAACACCGGCTACCGATAGAAATCGCTTGTACCGCTCTGGCTCCGCCTTTCTGGCAGGAGATAGACGAGATGCCGCCTGAAGACCAAGAACTTTACACGGCGGTGCGCGCGGTCTATGGTGGGGCCATGCTGAACGGTCCTTTTGCCATCTTATTTGCCTATAACGGCGGCTTGGTGGGCTTGAACGACCGCGTAAAACTCCGTCCGTTGGTAGCGGCCGAAAAAGGCGACCTGGTCTATATGGCTAGTGAAGAGGCGGCTATTAGGGCCATCTGTCCGGATCCGGATCGGGTTTGGGCCCCCAAGGCCGGGGAACCGGTGGTAGTGGAGTTAGAGCCAGGGGTGATCCCTAACCAGCGAAGTTATCTTCGCGGACTGGGAGACAAGACCGAAGCCGTGGTCTGCCGATATCCTCAGGAGTGATTGAGGAGGTTTTTTTCAATGCCCAGAAAAATTCTTCAATTTCCAGTTCTCCTGGAACAGGATGAAGACGGCTATTATATAGCTTCCTGTCCTTCCTTTCGTGGCTGTCATTCTTTCGGAAGAACGATAGAAGAAGCCTTAAAAAATATTCGAGAGGCCATTGAATTATGTTTAGAAGAAGAAAAAGATATTCCCGAAAGCCGGCTCATAGGCTATAGAGAGGTGGCTTTAGAAGTAGATCTCAATGAAGAAACTGCCGGCTGTAAGTGGTAAAGAATGGGTAAAGTTTTTGGAATGGCTGGGATTCCGAAAAGTTCGACAGAGAGGTTCGCACCTGCGTATGAAAGCACAGGATGGGCGGGCAACCACGGTATCTTTACATTCGGGAGAAAATTTGCCCAAAGGATTGTTACGCAAAATAATTCGGGAAGATCTAGAAATAAATCTGAAAGAATTCTGGTCGCTCTGGGAAGCCTTTCAAAGGGGGAAGTAGTATGACCACCGAAATAGATGCCAAGGATCTACATTACCGGGATCTTAATCGGCTCCTTCGAGCTCGGATTGAGGAGGGCGAACGGGAATTCATCCTCCGGAACGTGAACGGGCAACGGTACATCGCGGCGGGAGTTTCGGAGAAAATCAAACTAGAGATCTACGGCACCCCGGGCCTAGATCTAGGAGCCTTTATGCGGGGACCGGAGATCATCGTCCACGGAAACACCCAGGACGGCGCCGGAAACACCATGGACGAAGGCAAGATCGTGGTCCACGGCATGGCCGGCGATGTGGTGGGCTATGCTATGCGTGGAGGCAAGATCCATGTTTATTCCGATGTGGGCTACCGGGTGGGCATCCACATGAAGGCCTATATGGACAAGGTCCCGGTGATCGTGATCGGAGGCAAGGCCGGGGATTTCCTGGGGGAATACATGGCCGGAGGGATCATTATTCTGCTCGGCATGTTTTCCCGCTATCCCGAAAGGCCTATCGCCGGCATTTACCTTGGAACCGGGATGCACGGCGGAACCATTTATGTGCGGGGCCAGGTCTCGGAGCACCAGCTCGGCCTAGGGCTAAAACCGCACGAACTAAACGACCAAGACCAAGAACTTTTACATCGGCACCTAAGTGAATATTGCCAAGATTTCAATCTGGACCTGGAAGAAGTCTTAAAAGAACCTTTTATCAAGATTGAACCCTATACTCACCGCCCTTACGGCAAACCCTACGCCTATTAAAAAATGGAGTCCCGATCCCGTTACGCTGAAGCCGGGGTAGATATCGACAAGGCCAACCGTTTGGTGGAAGAGATAAAACGGTTGGTCAAAAGCACCCCTCGGCAGGGAGTCATTTCAGATATAGGCGGTTTTTCAGGGCTTTTTGCCTTAGATCTCTCGTCCTACCGCACCCCGGTCCTATGCGCTACCACTGACGGGGTGGGGACCAAGATCAAGCTGGCCGTTCTTTACGGAAAACATCGGGGGATAGGCATCGATCTGGTGGCCATGTGCGTAAACGACCTCATCGTCTGCGGGGCCCAACCCCTCTTTTTCTTGGACTATCTCGCTTTCGGAAGGCTTGAGGAAGAGATCTATTTGGAGCTTCTTTCGGGGATCGCTGAGGGCTGCCGGGAAGCCGATTGCGCCCTTCTTGGAGGAGAGACGGCGGAGATGCCGGGGATGTATCCTCCCGGGGAGTACGATGGCGCGGGTTTTGCGGTGGGAGTTGTAGACCGAGACCGTATCATAGACGGCTCCGAGGTTTCGGTGGGGGACGTCCTTTTGGGCCTGGCCTCAAACGGCTTGCATGCTAACGGATTTTCCTTGGTAAGGAAGATTATCCTGGAAGAGCTGGCGCTAGACCTTGAAAAAGAGATTCCAGAGCTAGGAGGCGTTTTAGGGGAAGAACTTTTACGGCCCACCCGGATCTATGTAAAGGCGGTCCTCAACCTTCTTCACCGTGGCGCCCCCTTAAAGGCCATGGCCCATATCACTGGAGGGGGGTTTTATGACAATCTCTCCCGAGTGCTTCCCCGAGGGGTGCGGGCGGTGATCGAAAAGTCTTCCTGGAAAAGGCCCCCTATCTTTGACTTTTTAAAAGAACATGGTCGAGTCTCCGAAGAGGAGATGTACCGGGTCTTTAACTGTGGGATAGGATTCGTGCTGGTGGTGCCGGAGGAGGGGGTTGAGGAGGTAGAGGCGGTGTGCCGTGGCCTTGGGGAAAAGATTTATCGCCTGGGGGTGGTAGAGGCTGCCCCAGAGGACTCTCCGAAAGTGGTCCTAGTGTGAATGAGCCGGTCTTAGTCTCGGCCTGTCTCCTGGGGCTAAACACCCGCTACGACGGAAAAGTTCTTCCTAAAGAGCCGGTAATAGAGGCTTTAAAAGAACGGTATCTCCTTATTCCTGCCTGTCCGGAGCAGCTCGGAGGGCTTTCCACCCCCCGGCCCGCGGCGGAGATTCTCGAGGGGGACGGATTCTCCGTCCTTTCCGGAAAGGCGCGGGTAGTGAACCGTAGGGGTCAGGACGTGACCGAAGCCTTCCTCCGGGGCGCAAGGGAGGTACTAAGGGTGGCCCGGTTCCTTGGCATCCGGCGGGCGGTACTCAAGGCCCGGAGTCCCTCCTGCGGCCTATCACCAAAGGTGGGCGTAACCGCGGCCCTTTTGCTTTCCGAGGGCCTTGAGGTTTACGAGCTGGGTTAGCCGACCCCTTTAAAGCCCTCTCTTAGCCTTTTCCAAAAACTCCTCCACCCCGAGTTTTTTCCAAAGGCGATCCACCCGTTCCTTGACCTCCGGGGCCATTTCTATGACCTCCGGCCAGTCGCGGCCGAAGCCCTCCTCCGGCCACTTGCGGGTGGCGTCGATGGCCATCTTGGAGCCGTAGAAGGGATAGGGCGAGGCGTGATCCAGGGCGTCCACCGGCCCTTTAACGA
>JALWWR010000143.1 GCA_026993045.1 Thermodesulfatator sp. | reverse complement strand
CGTCATGAGAGGAAAAGGCTTTCAGAAGAAATCGGGCAGAGGAAGAAAAGGGGGGAGGCTGCGGAGGAACTAGTGGCCCAGGTGAAACGGTTGGGCGAAAGCCTCAAAGAAGCCGAAGAAGAATGGCGCAAGGTCCGGGAAGAACAAGAGCGACTTCTCTTGGAGGTCCCCAACCTTCCCCATGAAAGCGTCCCTTTTGGGGAAGACGAGACCCAAAATCAGGTGGTCAAGCGCTGGGGCGACCCTCCGGCCTTTTCCTTTGCGCCCAAGCCCCATTGGGAGATAGGGGTGGAGCTAGGGATCTTGAACTTTGAGGAGGCGGCCAAGATCACCGGCTCCCGTTTTGTGGTCTATCACGGAGTAGGGGCCCTCCTTGAACGGGCCCTCATTAATTTTATGCTGGATCTCCACGTTCAGAAGCACGGCTATCAGGAAGTTCTTCCCCCTTTCATCGTAAACGAGGATACCTTGATAGGTACGGGACAGCTTCCCAAGTTCAAGGAAGATCTTTTTAAACTCGAGGGTTGGAACTATTACCTTATCCCTACCGCCGAAGTCCCAGTAACTAATCTTCACCGGGGAGAGATCTTGCCGGAAGAGGTCTTGCCGCTTTATTACACTGCCTACACCCCTTGTTTTCGCTCCGAGGCCGGGGCCCATGGGCGGGACACGCGAGGCATCATCAGGCAACACCAGTTTAACAAGGTGGAACTGGTCAAGATTACCACCCCGGAGACCTCCTATGAGGAGCTAGAAAGCCTTTTACTCGATGCGGAAGAGGTCCTTCAACTTCTTGGATTGCCCTATCGGGTGGTGCTTTTGTGTACGGGGGATCTCGGTTTTGCGGCGGCCAAGACCTACGATATCGAAGTATGGGCCCCGGGGCAAAACCGGTACGTAGAGATCTCTTCTTGTTCCAACTGCGAAGATTTTCAGGCCCGGCGGGCTGGTATCCGTTACCGTCCTAAAGGCGGAGGCAAACCCCGGTTTGTGCACACTTTGAACGGCTCCGGAGTGGCCGTAGGCCGGACGGTAATGGCCATCCTGGAAAACTACCAGCAGGCCGACGGTTCGGTAGTCATCCCCGAGGTGTTGCGACCCTATATGGGAGGGCTCGAACGCATCGAGAGGCCCTCTGTTACTGCAGAGCGAAAATGTCACCCTAATTGCAAGGGGAAAATGTCACCCCGCTCCTGAGTTTGTGTTTTAAGCCGAAGTTTTATCTTCTGGCAAC
>JALWWR010000142.1:2024-4710 GCA_026993045.1 Thermodesulfatator sp. | reverse complement strand
GGGCATACGGGTAGGGAGCCGGTCGTAGCCGTAAAGCCGGGCTATCTCTTCGATCAGGTCCTCCTCCAAGGCCAAGTCATAACGGTGAGAAGGTGAGGAAAAGATCCACTGGCCTTCTTTAAAATCTACCTCTCCTCCGATCTTCTCCAGGTAGGACTGGACCTCTTGAGGCTCGAGTTTTACTTGAAGGTATCTCTCAAGTTTGGCCGGGCGCAAGGCGATCCGCTGCGGCTTCCAGGGACGGGGATAGAGGTCTACCCTCCCGGGATAGACCTCTCCTCCCGCAAGTTTCACCATGAGATGAGCGGCATAGTCCAAAGCCCGGGGCACCCCTTCAGGATCAATGCCCCGCTCAAAGCGGTAGGAACTGTCGGTGGAAAGCTTGAGGGCCTTAGCCGTCCGCCGGATAGTCAAGGGCTCAAACCAGGCTGACTCTAAAAAGACCTCCTGGGTCTCGGAGCTTACCGCCGAAGCCTCTCCCCCCATGATCCCGGCCAAAGCTACCGGTTTTTCCACGTCTGCAATCACCAACATCGAGGGTGAAAGAACCCGCTCCTCTCCATCTAAGGTGGTTATCCTTTCTCCTTCTTGCGCCCGCCGCACCAGGATCTTGCCTCCGGCGATCTTCTCCCAATCAAAAGCGTGCAAAGGTTGCCCAAGTTCCAAAAGGACGTAATTAGTCACATCCACCAGGTTGTTTATGGGCCTTAGCCCTCCCATCCAGAGCCTTTTGGCCAACCAAAAAGGGCTCTCCTTGACCTGGACCCCTCTTATAAGTCGGCCAGCGTAACGAAAACATCCCGAAGGGTCTAAGATCTCCACCGGGGCCTCGGCTGCTAGATCCGCCTCTACGGGAAGCTCCGGCATCTCCGGGAAAACCAGCTTCTCTCCAGTTAAAGCGGCCACTTCCCGGGCCACCCCTAAAATGGAAAGACAGTCTCCTCGGTTGGGGGTGATGGCGACCTCGAGCACCGGTTCGGGATCAAGGCCTTCATAAAAGGGGCTTCCTAGAGGCGTCTCGGGCGAAAGCTCCAAAAGCCGATCTTTTTCCTCCGAGACCCCGGCCTCATAAGGTGAAAGGAACATCCCCTGGGAGAGGACGCCCCGGATCCGGGTCTCGGAGATCTTTTGGCCAGAAAACGTAATCGCTCCTGGAAGAGCCAAAGCCACCCGTAAACCTGGCTTAAGCCCCGGAGCCCTGGAAACTATGGTGTATCGCTCCTGGCCGTCAGTGACTTCGCAGACCTTCAGTTTTTCTTCTTCGGGATGAGGGGTTACCGAAAGGATCTCCACCGCCTTAACCGGGCCCAAAAAATAGTAGGCCTCTTCTACCCCTTCTACCTCAAGTCCGCCTCGAGTAAGGAGTTCGGCTATTTCTTCTGCCGAAGCCTCGGTGGGGACCCATTCTTTAAGCCAAGAAAAAGGAACCCGCATCTAAAACTGCTCCAGAAAACGGAGATGATTTTCGTAAAAAAGCCGGATGTCGTTTATGCCAAACTTAAGCATAGCGATCCTTTCAATACCTAGACCAAAGGCAAAGCCTTGCCACTCTTCCGGATCGTAGCCTACGGCCTTGAACACGTTGGGGTGAACCATCCCCGCCCCTAAGATCTCGAGCCAGCCGGTCTCCCCGCAAAGCCGGCACCCTTCCCCCTTACAAATCACACACTGAATATCCATCTCGGCGCTGGGTTCGGTAAAAGGAAAATAACTAGGCCTAAAACGGACCTTGGTTTCAGGGCCGAAAGTCTCACGGGCGAAATAGATTAAGATCCCTTTGAGATCTGCAAAACTCACCTCTCGGTCCACCATCAGACCCTCGATCTGATGAAACATGGGGGTATGGGTGATATCCGAATCGCAACGGTAGACCTTGCCCGGGGCAATGATTCGGAGGGGCGGTTTTCTAGAAAGCATAGTCCGGATTTGAATGGGAGAGGTGTGAGTGCGTAAAAGGAACCCTTCGGGAAAATAAAAGGTGTCTTGCATATCTCGGGCCGGATGCTCCGGAGGGATGTTCAGGGCCTCGAAGTTGTAATAATCCGTCTCCACCTCCGGCCCTTTGGCCACTGCAAAACCCAAACGCTCAAAAATAATAGAAATTTCTTCTAAAACCTGGGTGATGGGGTGTAATCGGCCCAGTTCGTAAGGCCGTCCGGGAAGGGTGAGATCTAAGCCCGGGGCCTGGTCCTCCGCAGCCCTCAGAAGGGCCTCCCGTTGCCTCCGGACCAGCTCCTCCAGCTCTTTTTTGAGCTTATTGGCTAGCCGGCCCACCACCGGACGGGCCTCCGGTGGCAGGTCTTTAATGCCCTTTACCAGTTGGGTAACCAGCCCCTTTTTGCCTAGATATTTAACCCTTAAGCTTTCTAAAGTTTCTAGGTCTGGGGCGGCTTTTAACTCCGAGAGGGCCTCTTCCCTTAAGGCCGCAACCTCTTGCTAGGTCATGTTAGACTTATTGCCAGGCGGCTTTGGCCTTCTCTACCAGCTTAGAAAATACCTCCGGTTCCGTGACCGCCAGATTGGCTAACACTTTCCGGTCCAGGGCTATCCCCATCTTTTTAAGGCCCCCCATAAATCGGCTGTAATTGAGGCCGTGGAGACGAGCCGCGGCGTTAATCCGCACCTGCCAGAGACGCCGAAAGTCGCGTTTCTTTTGCCGTCGGTCTCGATAGGCGTAAACCAAGGC
>JALWWR010000142.1:0-2003 GCA_026993045.1 Thermodesulfatator sp. | reverse complement strand
TCCCTAACCCGCCGAAAACAGTTCTTACGCTGTCCCCAGTAGCCCTTGGCCAGCTTTAAATATTTTTTATGTCTCCGCCGAGTCTTAAAACCGCCTTTGGTTCTAGGCATAGTAACCCTCCCGTTAACCTTATCTAAAACTTATAGGGGATCAGCCGTTCCACGTGTTTCACATATCCCCCTTCTAAGACCTTGTCCTGACGCAGACGGCGTTTCCGCTTGGCGTTCTTTTTGCGATTGAGATGACTTTTACCGGCCCGAAAGTGGACAATCTTACCCTTCCCCGTAATTTTAAAACGCTTAGCCGCCGAACGATTGGTTTTCATCTTTTTCTTTCCCATCACTTCCCCCAAGTTACTTTTTTACCGGCCCCAAAATCATTATCATTTGTCGGCCTTCCATCCGGGGAGCCATCTCCACCCGGCCCAAATCCTTTACCGCTTCTTGGATTTTTTGCAAGACCTGCTGGCCTAGCTCCGGATGGGCCATCTCTCGGCCCCGGAAAAAGACCCGAATCTTGACCTTATTTTTATCCTCTAGAAAGCGTCGAATATGGCGAATCTTGGTCTGGAGGTCGTGCTCCTCGGTCTTAGGGCGGACCTTGATCTCTTTAAGCTCCACCTGAGTCTGACGTTTCTTGGCCTCTTTGGCTTTTTTGGCCTCCTGATAAAGAAATTGACCGTAATCCATGATCTTACAGACCGGAGGAGAGGCTTGAGGGGCCACCTCTACCAAATCTAACCCGTATTCTTCCGCCTTAGCCAAGGCCTCCCTTAAAGGCACTATACCAATCTGTTTACCATCCGGACCTATCAAACGCACCTCTTTGGCCCTGATCCTTTCGTTTATCCGATACTTACGCTTATCGATACTGGCCAAATATCCCTCCTATATAGTTTTATCCCGAATTTCAGACTGGACCTTAGCCAGAAAATCTTCCGGGGTTAAATCCAGGTTTTCCCCTTTCCTGGTACGGACTGAGAGTCTCCGGTTCTCCACCTCGCGGTCTCCAATAATTACCATGTAGGGAATCTTCCTTAGCTGGGCCTCGCGGATCTTAAAACCCAATTTTTCGTTCCGAAAATCCTTTTCCACCCGCAGACCCGCCCTCCGGAATTGTTCGTAAAGTTCAGCTGCAAACCCTTGATGCCGGTCAGCCACCGTAAGGAGAATCACCTGCACCGGAGCTAACCACACCGGAAAGGCTCCGGCATAATGCTCGATAAGGACCCCAAAAAACCGCTCTAGAGAACCCAAAAGGGCCCGGTGAATCATAATGGGCCGGTGAGGCTGGTTGTCAGGGCCGATGTAAAAAAGATCGAACCTCTCGGGAATATTAAAATCCACCTGAATGGTAGAGCACTGCCAAAAACGACCTAACACATCCCGGATTTTGAGATCGATTTTAGGGCCATAGAAGACCCCCTCCCCGGGGTCAATCTCATAGGGAAGGCCCTTTTTTTCTAAGGCCGACCGCAGGGCCGTCTCGGCCCGCTCCCAAATTTCTTCCGAGCCTACGTATTTTTCCGGCCGGGTAGAAAGATAAATCTGATACTCCTTAAAACCAAAAACCTGGAGAAAATATACCACTAAATCCAGGACTTGATAAAGTTCTTCTTCCAGTTGATCTTCCCGGCAAAATATATGGGCGTCATCCTGAGTAAATCCCCGCACCCGCAAGAGCCCGTGGAGCACCCCGCTGCGTTCATAGCGATAGACCGTGCCCAGTTCACAGTAACGGATAGGAAATTCCCGGTAACTGCGTTTCTTGTTCTGATAGATAAGGATGTGGAAGGGACAGTTCATGGGCTTTAACTGATAGGCCCTCTCGTCGATCTCCATAGGGGCGAACATGTTTTCAGCGTAAAAATCGAGGTGCCCCGAGACCTTCCAAAGATCCCTTAAAGCGATATGGGGGGTAAAGACCAGCTGATAACCCCGTTTAAGATGTTCTTCCTTCCAGAAGTCTTCGATCTCTTTCAGGACTAGGGCTCTTTTGGGGTG
>JALWWR010000141.1 GCA_026993045.1 Thermodesulfatator sp. | reverse complement strand
GCTCAGAAGGAGCGGGGGGAGGGAGGAGGTCCCTCCTTGCCCCCGGGAGTCCGCCCCGCCTCAGCCAAAGTCTTGGAGCTTCTCAAGAAGAAGAAAAAGTCGGCGGAGAAAGCTCCCCCTCCTTCGGAACCTTCCAAAAAAGCGGAAACCTCTCCTCCCAAGCCTACGAAAGAAGCTCCCGTGGCAGAGCCGGTGGCTCCGGAAGAGGTGGAAGTGGAGATAGAAGAAGCGGAGCTTTCCACCTCGTTTGACACCTTAGACGAGCTGGGGGAAGAGGAGATCTTAGAAGACCTGTTCCGCAACATTATGCGCCAAGAAGAGGTGCAGGCAAACTTAGAGAAGGAAGAAGATGTGAGTCAGCTTATGGCCCAACTCCCCCGCATCCCCCTCTTTTCCAGCCTGGACCCCACTGAGTTCGTGCAAGTGGTAGAGAAGCTAAAACTGTGCCGGTTTGATGTGGGAGATCGGATCATCCGTGAAGGGGAAGAGGGGGATTCTTTTTACATCATTACCCGGGGGAAAGCCAAGGTGACCAAGAAAGATCCCCAAGGAAACGAGGTGGAGCTGGCCGTCATCGGGGAGGGGGATTTCTGTGGAGAGTTTGCTTTCTTCTCCCAATCTACTCGTCAGGCCTCCGTGACGGTAACGGAAGAGATGGAGGCGTTGCAGCTCACTCGCGAGGAGCTAAAAGAGATCCTGGAGAAGTTTCCCCGGGTGCAAGAAGCCTTGCGGGAGTTCTATAAGGAGCGCATGATCGGCACTATGCTGGCCATAAGCCCTCTCTTTCAACCGTTCCCCCCCGAGGTAAAGAACGAGATCCTCCAAGACTTCCAGTACCAAGAGGTGGATGCCGGCACCATCCTGATCCGCCAGGGGGAAGAGGGCAAAGGCCTTTACGTGATTGCCTCGGGGGAGGTGGCCGTGAGCGTGCGGGGGAAAAAAGGACTTACGGAGGTGGCCCGCCTGCGGGAAGGGGAGTTTTTCGGTGAAATCAGCCTTTTGACCGATCAACCCACTACCGCCAACTGCATGGCGGTAAAACCCACTTCCCTCTTCTTCTTACCAAAAGAGAAGTTCCAACCCCTCATCTTGGCTTACCCTACCGTCCTGGAAGTGGTCTCCGCTTACGCCAACGAACGCCTGAAGGTGACCAAGCCGCTCCTCGTCGGGGGAGAGGAGCTGGCCCGCGCCGGCCTCGTCTGATCGGGTGGGGCGGAAAAAGCGGTCGGACCGGCGTCAAGAGATCTTGG
>JALWWR010000140.1 GCA_026993045.1 Thermodesulfatator sp. | reverse complement strand
GTCATGTGCGAGATCCCTAGCAACGTGGTCCTGGCGGACCAGTTTGCGGAGATCTTCGACGGCTTTTCCATCGGCTCTAACGACCTCACCCAGCTCACCTTAGGTCTAGACCGGGACTCGGAGCTGGTGGCCCATATCTATGACGAACGCAACGAGGCCGTAAAACGGCTGGTGCGGGAAGTGATACAGGCGGCCAAACAGAAAGGCCGCAAGATTGGTATCTGCGGACAGGCCCCCAGCGATTTTCCCGATTTCGCCGAGTTTTTGGTGGAATGCGGCATAGACTCTATGAGCCTCACCCCGGACACGGTGGCTCGCACCCGTCTCTTGGTAGCGGAAAAAGAAAAGGCCCTAGGGGTGAAGTGAGAACCGAGGACCTGCGGGCCCTTCTAGAGGGCGCCTTGGAGCTTTGGCCCTACCTAGAAGAGGCCCGCAGGCTTAAGGAAGCGGTCTTTGGCGTTCGGATCGAGACTTGCGCCATCTTAAACGCCAAAAGCGGCCGCTGCCCCTCGGATTGTAAGTTTTGCGCCCAATCTCAGCTCTGGTCTACCAAAGCCCCGGTCTATCCCCTTCTTTCCGAAGAGGAACTCTTTCAGGCCGCGGAAAAGGCCTTTAAGGCCGGGATAGATCGTTTCAGCTTCGTGGTAAGCGGTATCAAGTTGGGAGCCAAAGACCTGGAGCGCCTCCTGCGAGTGATTGAAAGATTGCGTAAGACCTATCCTGAAGGGCGCTGGTGCGCCTCCTTAGGGCAACTGGATCGCACGGCCCTAGAGGAGCTTAAGGCCGCAGGGCTTTCCCGTTATCACCACAACTTGGAGACCGCCCCCAGCTTTTACCCCCGGATCTCTTCTCGCCAAAACTGGTGGGATCGTTTGCGCACCGCCGAAAGGGTAAAAGAAGCGGGGCTTTCCCTTTGCTGTGGCGGACTTTTTGGATTGGGGGAGCCGGAAGAGGCCGTTCTGGAGCTGGCTCAAATCCTTCGGGACTTAGAAGTGGACTCGGTCCCGGTCAACTTTCTTCATCCCATTCCAGGCACCCCTCTGGAAGGAGCCTGTTATCTTAGCCCCCAAAAATGCTTGCGTATTCTAGTGGCTCTCCGGTTTATTCTCCCCCAAGCCGAGCTTCGCTTATGCGGGGGGCGAGAGTACAACCTCCGGGAACTTCAGGCCTTGGCCCTATTTCCAGCCAACGCCCTTATGGTGGGGAACTATCTCACCACCCAGGGGCGGAACCTGGCCCAGGACGCCCGCTTGATCCAAGACTTAGGTTACAAGTCTAATCTCAAGGTTTAAGCCCTGGAGCGGAACGGAGAAAAGAGATAGCCTCCTCTAAAGGCCAAGGCCCCTTCTCAAGATCTCCTATTTCTAAAACCGCCGGCACCGAGGCCAGGCACTTTATGTCTTTTAGACTTTCCTGGGCCAGGAAGGGATCCTTTTCAAAATATCGGTTATAGATCAGCCCTGAGATCACCAGCCCCCGCTGTCTCAAGGCCTTTAAGGTGAGAACGGTATGGTTAATAGTGCCCAGACGGGCCGCGGAGACCACCACCACCGGCCCCAAGAAGAGGCTTATAAGATCCAAAAAGGTATACTCTTCTGTAAAGGGCACATAAAGTCCCCCGGCACCTTCCACCAACACTATTTCATAGTCTTGGGCCAACTTTCGAAGACCGTCCCTGATCTTTTTGAGCTCCACCCTCTTTCCCTCCCGGGCGGCGGCCGTAGTAGGGGCTGCCGGGTAGGAAAAAAGATAAGGTCCTGTAAGATCCAGGAGTTCCGGAGGGTCCAGGGGAAATCCCATGAGCCGGCGATGGAGAAGGAGATCCTCGGGTTCCTTGGCCCCGGTTTGCACGGGCTTAGCAGTGATAACTTTAACCCCTAACTCCCGATAGGCTCGGGCCAGAAGACCGGTGGCGTAGCTTTTGCCAACACCGGTGTCAGTCCCGGTTATGAAGATCAATCTTCCCGACGCCATAAAAAAAGATAGGACTCAAAGGTCAAAGGATACCCCTTCGGGGTCCGATATCTCTCAAATTCTTTCTGCAAAGCCCGCAATTCTTTAAAAGACCAGCAAGGATTAAGGGTGCCTAAGGCCCCGGTCTCTCGCACATGCCGCAGTGCCGCCTTAAAATCCGGAAAATAGAGTTTGTCCTGAAAAGAAGCCTGATGCAACGACTTAAAGCCCGAAGGGCGCAAGGCCTCCCATATCTTCCGAGGTGCCATTCCTGGAGGAAGAAAATGGGGGATCTCTTTCATAGTCTCCGGGCCAAAGACCGTAAAGGCCAAAATCCCTTCGGAAGAAACCTTCTTAGCCCAGAGGGCTAGAGAACGGGCCGGGTCCAGAAACCATTGCAAAACGGCGTTGGCCACCACTAGATCAAAACTTCCTCGCAACCAAGAGGGGTCTTCCGCGTTGGCCACCAGGAATTTCACCCCTAAGGGCTGGACCCAGGAGCCGCACTCCCAAACCAGGTCGCACCCCAGGTATTGCCGAAAGCTTGCTTCTTTAACAAACATCCGCGTAAAAAGCCCGGTCCCTACCCCGATTTCAAAGACCCGCTCAAAAGGGCCCTGTTCGACCAAAGCTTCAACCAATCTTCGGGCCAACCGGGCCTGGACCACTGCCGCCTCTTCATAGGTAGGCATGGCCCGTCGAAAACGGTGTTTGATCAGGCTATAGGGGTTCTCATACCTCATGCTTACTAAAACCAAACCTTCAAAGAGGGATAGCTATAGAAAGGAAAATGTCCTTCTGGCAACATATTAACGGGGACTCCGGCCCTTTCCCAATAGGCCTTTTGAGCCTGGGATGGGAAAACGGCGTCTTTTTGGGTAATCCACACCTTAAGTCCTTTGGCCGAGCTCGGAAAGACCGGGACCTTGAGGGCTTGGATCTCAAGCTCCTCTTGCACTTCTTTTAAGGGCCTTTGAGGAGTCCCCCTTTCAAAACGCTCCCAATGGGCCGGGTCCTCAAACATCTTCTGGTAAAAACGACTTAGGACCGATTCCCCCTTTTCCCTCAAGGCCTTTAACGTCAGATTGAAAACTCGGGGCGGGATTCCCCAGCGCGGGTCTACAAAGGCCCCGGTTCCAGCCACCAAACTCATTTCATAGGGAAGGCGCTCACGATGATATAGGGCCACCCTTACCCCCAAGGACCAGGCTAATACCTTTACCTTGGGAAAAGGCGGCCAGGCCGGAAGCTCTAAGTCCCGGTAGTCATATAGGAAGGCTACCGCGGTCCCAGGAGGAATCAGGTCCAAAAAGGGTCTTTCATCCATGGCCCAACCTAGAAAAAAGAGAATCAATTCCTCGGCCTGGGGGTCTCCTGCCAGCCTTAGGCGCATCGAAGCTCCCGCAACCTTTGGACTAAAGGCTCAAGTTGGGATTCTTCCATAAGGGCCGTAAGGGAAAGACGCAGGCGGGCCGTCCCTTCGGGCACCGTAGGGGGTCTGATGGCCGGGGCCCAAAAACCAGCTGAAAACAAATCTCTTGAGACCGCCAGGGCCCTCTCGCTCGCCCCCAAAATGACCGGCACGATGGGCACTTGGGCTTCAAGCCCCGGTGCAGAGAGCCCTAAAGCCTGGCGGAGACTTGAGGCCAGCCCCCGCACGCGCTGGCGGGCCTCCTCTAAGGCTGGCAACCGTTTGAAGGCCTTAAGGGAAAAGGCCACCACCACCGGAGGAAGAGCCGTGGTAAAGATGAAAGAACGGGCCTTAGAAAGAAGAAGGTTTTTCATAGCCTCTGGAAGCACCACAAAGGCCCCATAACTTCCCAAGGCCTTCCCAAAGGTCCCCACCAAGACGTCCACCTCTGAAAGCACTCCCAGCTCCTCCGCCAGGCCCAGCCCCCGTCTACCAAAGACTCCTATGGCGTGGGCCTCATCCAAAACCAAAAGGGCCTCAAACCTACGGGCCAGTTCTACCAGGGCCTTTAGGTCCGGAAAATCACCGTCCATACTGAAAACCGACTCTGTAACAATCAGGGCCCGCCGGAAGCGCCCCCGGTGTTGGCGCAGAAGATCTTCTAGGGCCTTTAGATCCCGATGGGGATAGCGGTAAAACCGGGCCCCGGAAAGCCGCAAGGCGTCGATAAGACTGGCGTGTACTAACTTGTCCGCCAGGATCAGGTCCCGCCGTCCCGCAAGTCCGCAAATGACCCCTAAATTGGCCAGGTATCCGCTGGAAAAGACCAGGGCTGGACGACCATAACTTTCCTCTAGGGCCTGCTCTAGAAATTGGTAATAAAGGTGGTTGCCGGAAAGCAACCGGGAGGCCCCGGCCCCAGCCCCCCAAGAGGCCAAGACCTCCTGCGCCTCTTCCCAGGTCAAGGTGGCCCCGAGGCCCAGATAGTCGTTAGAGGCCAGATTTAAACGCCACTTTCCCTCTATTTTTACCCACGGCCCTCGACGATCCTCTATAGGGGGAAGAGATCTTAAAAGGGCCTTTTCTTTAAGGGCCTCAAGCTCTCGCTTAATCTCATTTTCCCAAAAGGATCCCATCTAAGACCTCGCGGCTTCGAGAAAGGATCTCATCCACCTCCTCTTTAGTCACACAAAGAGGTAGGAACCAATAAATAACGTCCCCCAGAGGCCGCAAAACCAGTCCAGCCTTCAAAGAGGCCATATAGACCTGAAACCCTACCCGTTTTTCAGGGGGAAAAGGCTCTTTGGTTCGACGGTCAGCCACCAATTCCAAGGCCCCTACGTAACCCAAATAGCGGATATCCCCCACGTAAGGCCTATCAGAAAAAATCTCCTCTAAGCGTTGGTGGAAAAACTCCTGTACCGCCCGCCCTTTCTCTAAGGGTTTTTCTTCGGCAAAGAGCTTGAGGTTGGCCGCGGCCACCGCACAGCCCAAGGGATGGGCTGTAAAGGAGTGCCCATGATAAAAGGTCTTACCTTCCAGGTAATCGGCATAAAAGGCCTGAAAGACTTCCTCCGTAGTCACCGTTAAGGCCAAAGGGAGCATCCCCCCCGTTAACCCTTTAGCTAAGCAAAGGATATCCGGCACCACCCCCGCACTCTCCAGGGCAAACATACGGCCTGTGCGCCCGAAACCGGTGGCTACCTCGTCAAAAATCACCAGCACCCCGTAACGCCGGGCCTGCTCTACTAAACCTCTTAAATATTCCGCCGGATAGACTATCATGCCCCCAGCGGCCAAAAGCCTGGGCTCTACTATGAGGGCTGCTATTTCTTCATGATGTTCTTTAAGAATACTTTTTAACCCTTTAAGACATCGAAAATTACAGGAGATATTTTCCGCGGAGAAAGTAAAAGTCGAGCCCCGATTTTCGGGACAGCGGTAGCAATAGGGAGCTGGGGCCCGATAAGTCTTAAAGGTAAGGGGTTTATAAAGTTTAAAGAAGAGGTCTACCCCGCCCACGCTTACCGCTCCCAAGGTATCCCCGTGGTAGGCGTTTTCCAGGCACACAAAGCGGGTCTTACGGCTAAAGCCCCGATTTTGCCAAAACTGAAAGGCCATTTTAAGCCCCACCTCTACCGCGGTGGAACCGTTATCAGAAAAGAAAAAGCGGATAAGCTTCGAGGGTAAAAACCCCCGCAATCTTTCCACCACCTCCGCGGCGTAAGGATGGGTAAAGCCCGAAAAATTGACGTGGTCTAGGCGATCAAGCTGGTCTTTTAGGGCCTTCACCAACTGGGGATGGAGGTGCCCGTGGGTGTTGGTCCACCAAGAGGAAATAGTGTCGTAAAATTCTTGGCCTTCAATGGAATAAAGTTTAGTTCCCCGCGCGGCTACGATTACCGGAGGGTCTCGGTCTTCGTAATCTTTCATTTGGGTAAAGGGGTGCCAGATATGTCGACGATCAATCTCAAGGATCTTTTTCTTGTCGTAAGTCCCCATTTTTCCTCTCCTTATCTAAGAGTGATACTTACCCTGATATAGGCTACGCTGCTTCAGGATCTCTTCGATGAGCTTTCGGGTGCCGCTTTTGTCGGCCGCCCAGGCCGGGGCCACTAGTTCCCCAGGACGAGGATCTCCAGTAAGACGCTGGATTACCACTTGGGGCGGGAGGTGAGCCAAGGCCTCCGCCACTAGGTCGGCATATTCCCCTTGAGAAAGGGGTTGGTATTTCCCAGCCCGATAGAGCCTTTCTAAAGCCGAACCTTTGACCACGTAAAGCTCGTGAAACTTGACCCCATCCACCGGAAGCGAGGCCAAAGTCTTTACGGTCTCAAGCATCTCTAGAGGGCCTTCTCCGGGTAAACCCAAAATCAGGTGCACGCAAACCAGAAGATCTTGCCTTTTCAGGATCTCAAGGGCCGTCAGAAAATCCTCAAAGGTATGCCCCCGGTTAATGCGAGCCAGGGTGGTATTGTGCACACTTTGAAGACCCAGTTCCACCCACACCAAAAGCCCCCTTTTCTTATAAGAGGCCAGAAGACGGGCGATCTCCTCGGTGATGCAATCCGGCCTGGTGCCTACCGCTAGCCCCACCACTCTAGCGTCTATCAGAGCCTCTTCGTAACGAGCCCGGAGCACCTCCAAAGGGGCGTAGGTGTTGGAAAAGGCCTGAAAATAGGCTATGAACTTCCGGGCCCTGTAGCGCCGAGCCCCCCACTCCATACCTTTTAGCATCTGTTCCCGAATAGAAAGGCCTTCCTTTAAGGCTCCGGTTCCAGACCCCAGGGCGTTACAGTAGATACACCCTCCCCTCCCCTTGGTCCCATCCCGATTAGGACAGGTAAAACCGGCGTCCAAGGGGATCTTTTGGACCCGCTCCCCAAAGCGTTCCTTTAAAAACTGGTTCAAGGAATAATAAAGTAGAGGCATCGAGAAAAGACTTGGAATTTCCTTGGGCTTAATCCCAGATTCCCTGATCTTACACCAAGTTATTTTTAAGATAACATCTCTTTTGATGGTTTGGCAAAGGCTTAAAGGAGGTTAAGTCTAGAGAACTTCTCTTTTTAAGGCCTTGATCTTCTGGTCCAAAAAACGCAGGGCCTCGGAGCGAGTCTTCACCTGACCCTCCACTTGGGCCTCTTCCACCGCTTCAAGCAACACTCGAAAAAGAGGGCCGGGCTTTAGTTTCCAGATCTCTATAAGATCTCTCCCGGTGACCAAGCGCTTCTTTTCCACTTTCTTCAAATTTTCCCGCTGGAAGGCCCGCAGGTGTTCAAAAAAGCGGGCCAGCCGCCGGAATTCTTTGGGATCCTTATCCGGCCCCTGAGCCGCCAAGGAATCGGCCATAGCCACTACGAAAAGGTCGGGATAGTCTGGGACGTCCCGGAGGAGCTTGCGCTGGGCCCGGGCCGTAAGTCGCCCTTCTTCCCATTCCTCCAGGAGATGAAAGGGGCGCATGTGGTGTCGAATAAGATGGACCACCCGCTGGGCCAGCCTCTTTTTAAAACGGAGGGCCTGGGCCCTTTTCCAAAAAAGTTCCGCCCCCACCTTTTCGTGTTCGTAAAAAGTGAGGCGTTCCCGAAAGACCAAGGTGTAAGGTTTGCCGAGATCGTGAAACAAGGCCGCCCACTTGACGGCTGCCACCCTTTCGGGATTCAAGAGGAGCTCTCGAAAGGGTCGCGGGTCCTCCCAAAAAAACTCCGGCCGCCCCAAAATCCTTTCGGCCCATTCCAAAGACAAAAGCAGGTGACCGAAAACATCTAAATGATGGAAGGAGGGTTGAGGGACCCCTCGGGCCCAAGAGATCTCCGGAAAAAGGACGTCCAGCACCCCGTCTTCCGCCATAAGACGAACGGTCTTCCCCCCTTGCGAGCTTTCCATGATAAGACGTAATTCATGTTCGATCCTTTCCGCCGCCACCGAAAGGAGCTGGGCTTTGAGTTCCCTTAGCCAGCTCCGGGTCTCCTCCTCTATCTTTCCGTATCTCCAAGCTTGAAAGCGATAAGCCCTTAGGATTCGAAGGGGGTCCTCTTCCAGGTTCTTTTGGGAAAGGGCTCGAATAATCCCTTTTTTCAAATCCTCGACCCCCCTAGCCGGGTCTATCAAAGGCCAGTTTTCCGGGGGAGTATAAAGGGCCTTTTCAAGTTTCACCGCTAGGGCGTTAAAAGTGAAATCCCGAAGTCTGAGATCTTCCCAAAGGTCGGAAGCTCCGGGTCGCAGGCCTGAAAGATCCACGGTAAAGCTTCCGCGGGCGATTCGCCAAAGCCCGAACTCTTCGTGAAGCGGAATCAGGGTCCAAGAGAGCCTTTGGGCTATTTCCCGGGCCAGCGGCTCCGGGGACTCCAGGACGGTAAGGTCCAGATCCTGGACCTTTTGCCCCCGCAGGATATCCCTAACCGCCCCTCCGGTAAGATAGACCTCTCGAGAGGCTAACTCTTTTAAACCCTTTTCCAGGGCCTGACGGTCTTTAGGCCCTAAGCGCCAAAAAGAACTCAGCCCCTTTCTAGTCAACTTTAAAGACCTTGGGGAGACGAAATCTTACGATCCTGGCGTACAGCCAAGTATAAAAGAGGATAAAAACCAAAACTCCCAAAGCTAACCAGAGAGTGTTAGACCAAAAAGCCAATCCCCAGATGACTATCACCAACTCTATAGACCATAGAAAAAGAGAACAGTAAGCATGACGGTTTAAGACCCGACGGTAAAGGAGAGAGTGGAGATGGAAGACATCGGGGCTGGTAGGAGAGCGTCCTTTAATCCCTCGGCGATAAATGGAAAACACGGTTTCCCATACGGGATAGATGACTGTCAACAAAGGAAACCAGGGCGAAACTTCGGGATTCCTAGCCACCAGAAGGACTCCGAGGGTGGCCACGGCATAGCCTAAAAAATAGGCCCCGCTGTCTCCTAAAGTGATCCTCCCCCAGGGAAAATTCCAAAGGAAGAAGGCCAGGGTGGGCACCAGAATCAAAAGGGACAATTTAAAGACCAAAAGATCCTGCAGCGTTTTAGACAAAAACAAATAGGCCCCCAATACCAACATGGCCACCCCGGAAGAAAGACCGTGCAAACCGTCTATGATATTGAAAGCTTGGCTGACACCGGCGATGGCAAAGCAAGTAAAGATAAAAGAAACCCAAGGCCGGGCCAAAACCGGATCCAAAAAAAAGATATCTACCGAAGTAAGCCGCGCCTTTAGCCAAAAAAAGGCCAAAGCCGCCGAAAAAAAGGCCGCTAAAAGCCTTAAAAGGGGAGAAATCCTTTGGGTAATATCCTCCAAGAGGCCGGCTAAAAATAAAGGGAAAGAGGCTCCCAAGAAAAACCAAACCTCTTGGGAAAGAAAAGAAGCATAGAAAAAGAGGATCAAGAAGATGGAAAGATAAATAGCAAGCCCCCCCACCCTAGGAATGGCCCTTTGATGGAACTTTTGGACCCCCTCTCCAGTATCTCTAAAGATAGAAGGAGAAAAGAAGACCGTTATAAGAGTCAAAAAAAAGCCCAATATAAAAAGAAAAAAAGAGAGCTTAAGCATGTTGGATCTGGGTCATAAAATCTTTTAAGGCCTCTTGCCAGGACCTTAACCGAAGGCCTTTAACGCTAGCCAAGGGGCTCCACCCCGGACGGCGGGCCTTAGCGGGGAAGGCCGTGTGTTTTACCGGTTCAATCTCCGCCTCCAGACCGGCGTACCTCAAGATATGGATAGCAAACTCGTACCAGGTGCAATAGCCCGCGTTGGTCACATGATAAGTCCCAAAGGGATAGCCCTCTAAGAGGAGACGCCAAACCTGACGCGCGGCATCCAAGGTATAGGTGGGGGACATATAGATATCGTTTACCACCTTTAACTTTTCTCCGGCGCGGGCCTTTTTCAAAATGGTATAAACAAAGTTTCCCCCTTTCCCCCGGGCTCCGGCTCGACCGTAAAGACTGGCCACCCGCACCAGATAATAACGGGAAAGGTAGTTTTGCACTATCAGTTCCCCGGCATATTTGGAAAGGCCGTAAAGGTTTAGGGGGCGGGGAGGGTCTTCCTCGGTGTAAGGGGTGCGTTGGCGGCCCTTGGCGCCGTCGAAGACGTAATCCGTGCTAAAGTGGACCAGGATAGCCCCTAAGTCGCAGGCGGCGTCCGCCAGATTTTTCACTCCGGCAGCGTTAACGGCGAAGGCCTCTTCCGGGTTTTCCTCCGCAGCGTCCACTTTTACATAGGCCGTGGTGTTCAAGATAATTTGGGGCTTAAGACTCCCCAAGACCTCTAGGACCTGAGAACGAGAGGTAACATCAAGCTCCGAACGTCCTAAAGGAACCACCTCCCAGGCCGAGGGCCTGGTAAGCCAGAGATCGGTTCCTAACTGACCCTTTGCACCGAGAAGAGCAACTCTCACGCAAGTTGAGCAAACTGGTCTTGTAGTTTATGGCTAAAGGCTTCCACTGCGGATTTCTTCTCTAGCAGCCAATCCAAATGGGAAAGATACCATTCCACCGTCTTTTTCAGGCCTTCTTGAAAGGAGATCCGGGGCCTCCAGCCCAAATCCCGCTCGATTTTAGTGGTATCTACCGCGTATCGGAGATCGTGTCCCGGACGGTCCGGCACGAATTCGATCAGGTTTTCGCTTTTGTTCAAGAGACGCAAGAGCTCTTTCACCACTTCAAGGTTGGGCTTCTCTTCCGTGCTCCCCACATTGTAAATCTCTCCGATAGGAGCCTTTTCTAAAATCTGTATGACCGCTTCCGTAAAATCTTCCACGTAAAGCCAGGTCCGAACGTTTTTCCCTGTACCATATATAGGCACCTTTTGGTCAAACACGAGACGCACAATACTTAAAGGGATGAGCTTTTCTGGATACTGCCAAGGACCATAAGCATTAGAGGCCCGGACAATCACCGCTGGAAATTTATAGGTCTTGATATAGGATCGCACCAACAATTCAGCCGAAGCCTTACTAGCCGAATAAGGAGAATTAGGCCTTAAAGGATAATCCTCCCGAAACTTTTCTGGACCGGTTAAGGAAAGCTCTCCATAGACTTCATCGGTAGAAATATGAACAAACTTTTGGACCTTATATTCCAAAGAAAGTTGTAGGAGATTAAAGGTCCCTATGACGTTGGTCTGAATAAACTTTTCCGGCGACACAATGCTTCGGTCCACATGGGTCTCAGCAGCGTAATGGATAACCACTTGTGGGGATTCTTGGGCAAAGACCTTTTCTAAAGCGGGCCGATCAACAATATCAACCTGATAAAAAGCAATTGCCGGCAGGACGGTTTCGATTCTTTTCAGATCCCCCGCATAGGTAAGGGAATCGACTACCGAAAGTTTGGCCCTTGAACTGCGAGCCAAGCGCCGGACCAGATCGCTTCCTATAAAGCCAGCCCCCCCGGTAACTAAGATCCTCAAGCCTCCCCCCTATAGTCAAAAATTTCAGCCTCGGACAAAGAGGGCCACTTTTGATCCCGAGGAGACAAAAGGGGGTTAGAGACCGGCCACGGGATAGCCAACTGGGGGTCATCCCAACGGATACCCCGATCATATTCCGGGGCATATTCTTGCGTAACTTTATAAAGGACCTCGCTCTCTTCTAAGGCCACAAAACCATGGGCGAATCCCGGGGGAACCCAAAGGAGATATTTGTTTTGCTCTGAAAGCTCCACCGCCACCCACTTTCCAAACCAGGGCGACCCTCGCCTTATATCCACCGCCACATCCCAGACGCGCCCTCTTATGCAACGCACCAGTTTGCCTTGTTCTTTAGGGGGTAACTGGTAGTGAAGTCCCCTCAAGACCCCCGGACGAGAATAGGAGTGATTGTCTTGAACAAAGGTACCAGGGAGACCCTGGGCCTCAAACTCCGAGGCCTTATAGGTTTCTAAAAAATAGCCTCGCTCGTCCTCATAGACTTTAGGCGCAATTAAAACCACCTCTGGGATCTCTAGGGGTTTGAAAATAAAGGCCATGAATTTCCACTAAGAGCCTTCTTTGGTCTCTTCTGAAGCTGCCCCAGAGCTCTCTTCCGAACTCTGAGGTTCAGAGGACTCCGCCGGGGCCGCCGCCTGAGGTTCCTCCGAGGGTTGAGATTCGGAAACTTCAGGCTGAGCTTCGGCCTGGGGCTCTGCCTTAGCCTCCTCTTTCACCTCTTCAGCCTCTGAAGGGCCTGCCTCTCGGGGCTCTTCTTTCCGGAGGGCCTTTTGGACCTTTTTTTCCACCGCCCTTTCCCGTTCCAATTTGCGCCGAGAACGTTTATGGGAAAGCTTCTCCTCCACCAACTCCACAATGGCCATCATAGCTGCGTCACCCCGCCGCGGGCCTATCTTAACTACCCGGGTATACCCCCCGGGACGGTCCAGGTACTTTTCCCGAAGCTCGGAAAAAAGCTTGCGCACTACAGCCTTATCTCGAATAACCGCTAGGGCCCGACGGCGCGAGGCCAAGTCTCCCTTTTTGGCCAGCGTGATCATCCGATCCGCCACCCGTCGCAATTCCTTGGCCTTGGCCAAGGTGGTAGTGATGCGACCGTAGCGTAAAAGATCCGTTACCTGGTTCCGCATTAAAGAGACCCGATGCTCCCATTTGGTGACCAAGCGCCGACTCACTTTACGATGCCTCATGGTCTCACCCCTTTAAGCTTTTTCTTGCGGTGGATTCCAGTCCACATCCATTCCCAGACTAAGCCCCCATTCACTGAGCCGCTCTTTTATTTCCTCTAACGATTTCCGACCAAAATTCTTAATCCGCAGCATCTCAGGCTCACTCCGGGTAACCACGTCCCCTACGTATTTAAGACCAGCATTTCGCAAACAATTAAGGGAACGGGAAGAAATCTCTAGCTCCTCCAGAGAGCGATTCAAGATCTCGGTAAGATCAACTTTGGGTTCCTCTTCTTTGGGAGGAAGGGCCTGAATCTCGACCTCTTCTCCTCCAAAGACCAGAAGCTGTTCCCTTAGGATGGTGGCGGCCTGCCGTAAAGCCTCTTCCGGATCTATAGAACCATCCGTCCAGACCTCCATTACCAGACGGTCAAAATCACTACTTTTACCTACTCGGGCTTGGGTGACCGTGAAATTCACCCGGGTAATAGGCGAAAAGATGGCGTCCACCGGAATAATACCGATCTCGCTACCCTCGCGGCCATATTCTGCCGGAATGTATCCCTTGCCTTTTTCCACCTGAAGCTCTAGCGAAAGCGAACCATCCTTGGTTAAAGTCGCAATATGATGCTCGGGATTTACAATCTCGGCCTCTCCATCGGTCTGGATATCGCCGGCCTTCACTTCCGCCTCGCCCTTTTTCTCCAGGCGGAACACGTAAGGACCTTCGCCTTTCAAACGAAAACGGACCCCTTTTAGGTTCAAGATTATATCGGTCACGTCTTCAATGATCCCAGGCAAGCTGGTGAATTCGTGAGGTGCCCCTTCAATCTTAACCGCCGTAATAGCCGCCCCGGAAATGGATGACAAGAGGATCCGCCGCAGGGCGTTCCCGATAGTTACTCCAAAGCCCCGCTCTAGAGGCTCTATAATAAATTTCCCATAGTGGGGAGGCTTGGAGTCTTTGTGTTGCTTCACTCCTTCCGGACGAATAAGAGCCGTATTACCTATCTTTTCTCTTAATGCACTCATAACCCCACCCCGATCTTTTTTAACGGGAATAGTATTCTACGATCAGGCTTTCCTGGATGGGCATCGTGATATCTTCCCGGGTAGGCAGGGCCTTGACCCGACCTTTAAAATTCTCGGCCTCTAGCTCCAGCCACTGGGGAACTCCCCGCCGGACCACCGCCTCCAGGTTCTCCTGAATGTAAGGATTATTACGGTATTTTTCTTTGAGCTCGATCTCTTCTCCCGGATCAACTAGATAAGAGGGGATGTCCACCGTGCGCCCGTTCACCTTAAACCAACCATGGGCCACCATCTGACGGGCCTGAGACCGGGAAGAGGCGAATCCCAAACGATAAACCACGTTATCCAGACGCCGTTCTAGGAGTTGAAGGAGGTTATGACCCGCCTGCCCCTTCATCCGAGTAGCCTTTTCAAAATAGGTACGGAACTGTTTTTCTGAGACCCCGTAAATTCGTTTAACTTTTTGTTTTTCCCGTAGACGGATCCCGTAGTCCGAGAGTTTTACTCGTAGTTGCATTTGTCCGTGCTGCCCCGGAGGATAACTCCTTCGCTCAAAGGCGCACTTGTCGGTATAACACCGGTCCCCTTTGAGGAAAAGCTTCATTCCTTCTCGACGACACAGACGGCACCTAGGTCCAGTATATTTAGCCAAGGCAATCCCCCCTTAGAAATTTTTATACCCGTCGCCGCTTAGGTGGACGGCAACCGTCATGAGGAATAGGTGTCACATCTCGAATATAAGTGATCTTAAGGCCCGCGGCTTGCAAGGCCCTCAAAGCGGCCTCCCGCCCTGGTCCCGGGCCTTTAATGTATACCCAGACCTTTTTGAGGCCGTGTTCCATGGCCCTTTTGGCTGCGGATTGGGCTGCTAGCTGCGCGGCATAAGGAGTCCCTTTCCGGGTCCCCTTAAAACCTTCAGTCCCTCCGCTGGCCCAAGCAATAGTGTTTCCTTGACGATCAGTAATGGTTACGATGGTGTTGTTAAAGGTAGCGTGAATGTGCGCTATTCCCTCTGGAATATTCTTTTTGACCTTCTTTTTCCGTCTTACCCTGCGCGCCATAGCCTCTTACTCCTTATTTTTTCTTTCGTCCTCTCAAAGAAGAAGGACGAGGTCCTTTCCGAGTCCGAGCGTTGGAACGGGTCTTTTGACCCCGCACCGGAAGCCCCATCTTATGCCGCAGCCCCCGGTAACATCCGATATCCATAAGACGCCGGATATTTTGGGCCACCTCCCGGCGCAAATCGCCTTCCACCTTGTACTCTTTCTCTAAAATCTGACGCACTCGCGCTAGCTCCTCTTCCGTGAGATCCCGGGTCTTCTTGAACCAATCCACCTGAGCCTTAGCCAGGATCTTTTGGGCCGAGGTGCGCCCGATACCATAAATATAGGTAAGGGCGATCTCAATGGGTTTGTGATCCGGGATATCAACCCCTGCAATTCGAGCCACCTTACACCTCCTTAACCTTGACGCTGTTTGTGTCTGGGATTTTCACAAATTACCCGCACGATCCCTTTGCGCCGGATGATGCGGCACTTCCGACAGCGCTTCTTAACCGAGGCCGAGACCTTCATTTCTTGCCTCCTTTCTCCTTTTTAGAACCCCGATAAACGATCCTCCCTCGGGTCAAATCATAGGGAGAAAGCTCCACCACTACCTTGTCCCCTGGAAGGATCCGGATGTAATGCATCCGCATCTTTCCCGAGACATGGGCCAAGACCTTGTGGCCCGTTTCAAGCTCTACCCGAAACATGGCATTAGGTAAGGCCTCTACCACCGTTCCTTCCACCTGGATATGGTCTTCTTTGGGCATAGCGCTCCTTTAAATTTTGGAAAGTATCTCCGGCCCTCGGGCTGTAATAACTACCGAATGCTCAAAATGGGCCGCTAGTCCTCCGTCCTCCGTAACCGCCGTCCATTTATCTTCCAAGATCTTCACCTTGGGATCCCCGGTCACCACCATGGGTTCAATGGCCAACACCATCCCGGCCTGCAGCCGGGGCCCCTTGCCAGGTTTCCCAAAATTAGGCACTTCAGGGGGCTCATGCAACTCTCGGCCTACCCCGTGGCCCACGAAGTCTCGAATAACCGAAAAACCGGCCTTCTCCGCGTGTCTCTGAATAGCAGCCGAGATATCCCCCACCCGGTTTCCCACCCGGGCCTTGTCTATCC
>JALWWR010000139.1:12151-15747 GCA_026993045.1 Thermodesulfatator sp. | reverse complement strand
TCCTATAACTGAATTCGCCTTTTATTAAATAACTTTAATATTAAATCAAAAAAATACAATAAAAGTGAATCCTCCTTTTAAAAGGGCCTCAAGGTCATCTTTTCTTTTGGAACTACGTCTCCAACTTTTCTGAGACCCTAAAAATTTTGGACTCGATAAAAGAATCCCTTTAGGATTTAAAGACCAAGTCTTTGAGAAGTTCAAGGGCCTTGATAGTCAACTCTTGAGAAAGGGTCCCCAGACCACAGGAGGGGGTAAAAAGAGAGAACCTCTCTATTTCTTCTTCTGGGAGATGAGTGGCCTGGGCCAGCTTTTCTCTTAGATCCTGATACCGGAGCTTCAATTCCTGGCTGGTAAGCTCTTTCAAATCCTTTTTTTGCAAAGTAGGCACTAGCCCCCAGGCTATAAATCCCCCTCTTTTTAGAAAGGGCTTTAACTGCGGGCCATAACCAATGAATTTTTCAGCAAATCCATAAGCATCAAAATTTATGATATCCACGGCGCTTTCCGCCACTAGAGCCCAATCGCTGTTGCCGCAGATATGAATGCCTAAAAGTCCTCCTCCTCGATGCACCTCCTCGGCCACCTCTTTGATAAGGCCCAGGACCTCCTCCGGGGAGATCCCCACCATGGCTGAAGAACCAAAACCAGACAAAGCCGGTTCGTCTATAAAAAGGAGCACCGTTTCTGAAAGGGTCTTTAGCTTCTCTATTTGCCAGCGCGCCTTTAAGGCTACCAGTTTAGTAATCATGTCTCGGGCCTCTAGATCATAAAAAGCGGCCCGGCCGTCTGGCAGCTTAAGTCCCAAAGCCAAGGTGAAAGGCCCGGTGATCTGGCCTTTCACCGCCGGGAAAGGCTTTCCAGCCTTAAGCAAGAGGAAAAAGCCCGGAGCCTCTTCAGGATAAAGCTTGAAACGGGTCTCCTCCAAAGGGTGCCCTTGGGTGACCGCTAGGTATTCTTCATAGAAGGCCAACTTTTCTTCTTCCGATCCCTCGGGATTCAAAAGAAGACCTTCGGGATCAAAACCCGGAAGGCCTCGGGAGAACTGGACCAGCATTCCCTCTTCTTTCCGTCGGGGAAGCTGGGGCCAGCAGGGGATCTCCGGAGTATATTTCAAAATAAGGTCCAGGGCCTGAGAATGGTCTTCAAAAGGAAAGCTTCCTATCAAAGTGGCCTTGCCAGATAGTTCAAACATTTAAACCTCCAAATTATTCACAGCGCGGCTGGAGCTCACTACAGACCCCTTCGGAGGGGGGAACCAAAAGCCCCGGCAGAGGAGTCTCTGGGAGTAAAGGAGCGGGGGCCTTAAAGTTATCCTTAAGAAAGGCTATAATGGTCTGAGAGCCCTGATATACCTTTATCCCTTTTTTCTCTTTTACCACTAAAACCGGAATGCCCTTTAGATCCAAAGACCGCAAGAGACCCCAAGCCTGGTCTTTGGGACATAAATAAAGGTTGAATCCAGGAAGATTCCGACAAAAATCTAAGACCTCGTGGCAATGGGGACAGTTTTCGGAATAGACCAAAAAATAGTTTTTAGGGGGATCGCGTTCCGGAAAGGCGGGGCGGGCCACCTTTTCCAAGGGGACCAGGGTTAAGCTAGTAAGTAGAAAAGCCGGCACCAATCCTACCCAAAATCCCAAAAAACTCCAAGACCAGCGCCGAAAGATGAAAAGGATCCCCAAGGAGGCCCCTAGCACCCCCACCGCCACTACCAAACAAAAAGGGCACCAGACTTTATAATCAAAGGCCTGCCGCAGGAGAAAGACCGCTTCTCCCCCTAGCCCTAGCCCGGCCGTTAAAACTAGCAAGGCACTCCCGGTCCGAGTTCGCTGGTACCACAAACTCAAGAAGACCAGGATTAAAAAGAAGGCCAATCCTAAAAGCACCATCTGGAGATGGGAAAGATGGGCCAGGGCACTTACCAAAAGACAGCTTTCAAGCTCGCAAAGGGCCCGACCTTTAAGATTTAAGAAGATCTCCCCCAAAAGCCCAGCGGCAAAAAGAAGGGACCAAAGAGAGATCCATCTTAGATATTTATGAGAAACATATCCCATAACGGTCACCAACTTGCCAGATCAGGAAATATAAATTAATAAGCCTAGTTTAAAAAGTCCAGAAAAGGAGGGAGGAGATGAAACTGGATCCTACCAAAATGAAAGATTGGGAAATAGCGGCCGAATGTGAAAAAAACATGAAAACCGTCTATCAACTGGGAGAAGAGCTGGGCCTTACCAAGGAGGAACTTCTCCCTTACGGACATTACGTAGCTAAGATCGATTACAAAAAGGTCCTGGAGCGCTTAAAGGATCGTCCCAACGGTAAATACATCGATGTCACCGCTATCACCCCCACTCCTTTGGGGGAGGGGAAATCTACCACCGCCATCGGTTTGATCCAGGGGCTAGGGAAACGGGGTAAAAACGTGGTAGGGGCCTTACGGCAACCTTCTGGTGGTCCCACCTTTAATATTAAAGGGAGCGCTGCCGGGGGAGGGCTGGCCCAGATCATCCCCTTAGACAAATTCTCTTTAGGGCTTACCGGGGACATCAACGCCGTGATGAACGCCCACAATCTGGCCATGGTGGCCCTTACGGCTCGGATGCAACACGAGGCCAACTACGACGATGAGACTTTGGCCAAACGGGGGCTCAAGCGACTGAATATCGATCCCAAGCGGGTAGAAATGGGCTGGGTCATAGACTATTGCGCCCAGGCCCTGCGCCATATCGTAATCGGACTGGGTGGCAAACGGGACGGTTATCCCATGGAAAGTAAGTTCTGGATCGCGGTGGCCTCGGAGGTCATGGCCATCCTGGCCGTGGCTCGAGATCTAAAAGACCTCCGGGAGCGGATCGGAAAGATCGTAGTGGCCTTTGATAAATACGGAAACCCTGTTACTACCGAAGATCTTGAAGTAGCCGGGGCCATGACGGCCTGGATGGTAGAGGCCATCAATCCCAACATGATCCAGACTTTGGAAGGGCAACCGGTCTTGATTCATGCTGGTCCCTTTGCCAATATTGCCATCGGCCAGTCCTCCATCATTTCGGACTACGTAGCCCTGAAGCTCGCGGACTACAACGTCACGGAGTCTGGTTTTGCGGCTGATATCGGTTATGAAAAGTTCTGGAACATCAAGTGCCGGCTTTCGGGCCTGGCCCCAGACTGCGTGGTGGTAGTGGCCACCATTCGGGCCTTAAAGTGTCACGGCGGAGCTCCTATTCCCCCTCCAGGAAAACCGATTCCCAAGGAATACTTCGAAGAAAACCTGGAATGGGTGGAAAAGGGCTGCGAAAACCTCATGCATTGCGTAAATATCGTGAAAAAGAGCGGAGCCACCCCCGTGGTCTGCATTAACGCCTTCCACACCGACACCAAGGACGAAATCAATTTGGTGAAACGGATCTGCGACGAACATGGGGTGCGAGCCGCCATCTCCGAACACTGGCTTAAAGGTGGAGAAGGAGCATTGGAGTTGGCTGACGCCGTAGTGGATGCCTGTGAGGAAAAAAGCGAATTCAAATTCCTTTATGAAGTAGATGAGCCGGTAAAAACCCGAATTGCGACGATTGCTACCAAAGACTACGGAACAG
>JALWWR010000139.1:1546-12141 GCA_026993045.1 Thermodesulfatator sp. | reverse complement strand
GAGCAGATGGAGTAGTCTATCTCCCGGCGGCGGAGGAAAAGATCAAGCTCATCGAAGCCGATCCTGAACTGCGCCAGATGCCGGTTTGTATGGTAAAGACCCATCTCTCCCTCTCCGACAATCCCATGTTAAAGGGTGTGCCCAAGGGCTGGCAGCTCCGGGTCCGGGACGTCCTTATTTACCGGGGATCGGGCTTTATTGTGCCGGTAGCTGGAGATATAAGCCTTATGCCCGGAACGGGCTCCGACCCAGCCTACCGCCGTATCGATGTGGACCTAGAAACCGGAAAAGTCAAAGGGCTCTTTTAATGGGGAGAATCTCCTCGGCCGGGGAGATTCTCCCCGGCCTTTCAAATAACTCTCGTTTTAGGCCCTTTCACGAAACCCTTGATATTGCAATTTTCCCTCAGATTCCCCTTTTGGGGAATAATTTTTGCTTAACAAACAAGAACTCGCTCAAGGAGGGTGAAGTATGTCGGCCAAGATCATAAGTGGAAAAGAGATCTCCCAAGAAATTCGCGAAGAATTAAAAAGGGAAGTCCAGGAACTCAAGGAAAAACACGGTGTGATTCCGGGGCTAGTAACCATCCTGGTGGGTAGCAATCCGGCCTCCGTCTCTTATGTCACGGCGAAACAAAAGACGGCCCACGAGTTAGGCTTTTTTTCCATCCAAGACAACCAACCTGAAGATATAAGCGAAGAAGCCCTTTTAGAGCTGATTCAAAAATATAATCAGGATGAGAGAATTCACGGGATCCTGGTGCAGCTTCCCCTGCCCAAACATATTGACGAGCGCAAGGTCATCTACGCCATTGACCCTCGAAAAGACGTGGACGGTTTCCATCCGGTAAACGTGGGCAAGATGGTGATTGGGGAGCCATGTTTTCTGCCCTGCACCCCTTACGGGATCCTGGTCATGCTGGATCGGGCCCAAGTGGAGGTGGACGGGGCCGAAGTGGTGGTTATCGGACGCAGCAACATTGTGGGAAAGCCCATTGCTAATCTCCTTCTTCAGAAGAGGAAACCCGTGGGAAACGCCACTGTAACCGTATGCCACACCGGAACCCGGGACATGACTTTCCACACCCAGAGGGCGGATATCCTAATCGTGGCCGCCGGGCGGCCCAAGGTGGTCACCGCCGACATGGTGAAAGAGGGAGTAGTGGTGATCGATGTAGGAGTCAATCGCATCGGCACCACCCCGGAAGGCAAAGCCATCTTGTGTGGCGATGTGGACTTTGAAGCCGTAAAAGAAAAGGCCGCGGCCATTACCCCAGTGCCCGGTGGAGTAGGGCCGATGACCATCACCATGTTAATGAAAAATACGGTTGAAGCCGCTAAACTCTGGGCCGGACTACCCTGCGAGGTGGGCTAATCTTGATAAGTTTAGTTTTTCTATTAAATTAGAATAAAATCAATCCAGTTTTTAGGAGGTTTTGAATGGATCCTAGAGCCCGTATCAAAAAGAAGGCCCCTAAGGTACAGAGCAAAACGGCCCAGGAGATCTACGCCCATCTAGGGGAAGAGATCTTGACGGCCCCTTCCCGGGTGGAGCGCCGAGGAACTACGCCCTGTCTTTTTGGCAAAGGCGGAACTTGTTGCCGGGTCTGTAATATGGGCCCTTGCCAAGTGGTGGAAGGGGTAGAGGAGCTCAAGGGAGTTTGCGGGGCCAGCGCCGCCACGGTGGTGGCCCGAAACTTCGGGCGGATGGTGGCCAGCGGAGGCTCGGCCCATTCGGACCATGGCCGACAAGTAGCCATCGATTTTTATGAGACTGTCCATGGGGAAACGCCTTTTGAAGTTAAAGACAAGCGTAAACTCCGAGTAGTGGCCGAGGCCTTTGGAGTGGATCCCAATCAAAAAGAGCCGGAAATCCTTAAAGATTTAGCAGAGGCTGCTCTTCGGGTCTTCAACCAGCAGGAAGGCGAAATTCCTCTTTTGCGTCGGGCTCCAGAAAAACGGCAGCAGCTTTGGCGGGAGTTAGGGGTCTGGCCCCGGGGTGTGGATCGGGAAGTGGTAGAGCTCCTTCACCGTACCACCATCGGAGTGGACCAAGACCATCGCAGCATTTTTATAGCCTGCGCCCGGACGGCCCTAGCCGATGGATGGGGGGGGTCCATGGTGGCCACGGAGCTCCAGGACCTCCTTTTTGGAAATCCTGGTCCTATAAAGGCCCGGGTAAATATTGGGCTTAGCGTAATTCGAGAAGACATGGTCAACGTGGCGGTGCATGGGCACGAGCCGGTCTTGGCCGAAGCCTTGGCCCTGGCGGCTAGCGATCCGGAGATCTTAGAAGAGGCCAAAAAGGTGGGAGCCAAAGGGGTAAATCTGGCCGGTATCTGCTGCACCGGAAACGAGATCCTAATGCGCCGGGGTATTCCGGTGGCGGGAAGCTTTCTTCAGCAGGAGGCGGCCATCGCTACTGGGGCCTTAGAGGCGGTAGTGGTGGACGTCCAGTGTATCATGCAGAACGTGGCGGAGATCGCCCGGCATTTCCATACCGCGGTTATCACTACCAATCCCCGGGCCAAAATGGAAGGGGGAATCCACATCGAGTTCGACGCCCGCAAGGCCCTGGAGTGTGCTAAACAGATCCTGCGAGAGGCCATCGCGCGGTTCCCTAAGCGGGATTCCTCTAAGGTTAACATCCCCGACCACTCCGTAGATGTAGTGGTCGGTTTTAGTCACGAGACTATCCTTTACATGCTGGGAGGTCGTTTTCGGGCCTCTTATAAACCCCTTAACGAAAACATCATCAACGGAAAGGTCTTGGGAGTAGCGGCCATTGTAGGTTGTGACAATTATCGGGTTACCGAAGAGGTCCAGGTGGAACTGGCCAAAGAGCTAATCGCCAACAACGTCTTAGTGGTGACTACCGGCTGCGCCGCTACCGGTCTGGGACGAGCCGGGCTTTTGCGTCCCGAGGCCGCAGAGTTGGCTGGAGAGTCTTTGAGAGAGGTGTTGGAGGCCGTAGGGTGCCCGCCGGTGCTTCACATGGGCTCCTGCGTAGATAACAGCCGGGTGCTTATCGCCCTCACAGAAATGGTGAATACCGGAGGACTGGGAGACGATATCCCCGATCTTCCGGCCATTGGATGCGCTCCGCAGTGGATGAGCGAAAAGGCCATTACTATTGGGGAATATTTTGTAGCCAGTGGGGCTTGTGTAGTCTTTGGTCCGGATTTCCCCACTACTCAGAGCCAAGTCGCTACGGACTATCTCTTTCATGAGATGGAAAAGATCTTCGGGGCCCGGTGGTTTGTGGCCCGGACCGCCGAAGAGTTTGCTAACATTATGATTGACAAGATTAAAGATAAACGTCAAAAGCTGGGGATCGATAAACCCAAACCACGGGTGCTTTTCGATATGGCTATGCGGCGAGCCCTGGAAAGCCCCAAAGTTACCAGTCCCTTCCACGGGCTGGGTTGTTTCGGTCCGGCCCATTTACGGGTCAGCCCCGAAGAGGAAAAGGCGGCTTAAAAATCCCAGACGGAGGAGGTTATGGCCAAGAAATCAGGAAAGGTCTTGGTGGTGGGAGGTGGAATCGCCGGCATCCAGACCGCTTTGGATCTGGCGGAGCTTGGCTATTACGTCTATCTGGTGGAAAAACAGGCCTCGGTAGGAGGGGCCATGGCCAAGCTCGATAAGACCTTCCCCACCAATGACTGTAGTATCTGAATACTGGCGCCGAAGATGGTGGAGGCCGGTCGGTCTCCCAATATAGAGATCCTTACCTTAGCGGAGGTGGAGGCCCTTTCTGGAAAACCGGGAAATTTTAAGGCCCGGGTCAAGGTCCGCCCCCGCTACGTGGATCCCGATAAGTGCACGGCCTGTGGTCTCTGCATGAAATATTGTCCTCGGGAGGCGGTAGACGAATACAACGAACGCTTGGATTTCACCCGGGCGGCGCGCATTGATTTCCCCCAGGCGGTGCCCACAGTCTATTACATTGATGAGGAGCGCTGTCTCCAGCTTAACCACGAGACCTGCATGATCTGCACCAATGTCTGCGGCCCCAAGGCCATCAACTTTGACCAGAAACCGGAGATTCGGGAACTGGAAGTAGGGGCGGTGGTCTTGTGTCCGGGTTTTGGCGAGGTCCCGGAGGAGGCCCTGGAGAAATACGGTTACGGGATCTATCCCGACGTGATGACCAGTTTAGAGGTGGAAAGGCTTATGTGCGTCTCAGGGCCTACGGAGGGGGAAATCCTCAGGCCTTCGGACTTCTCGCATCCCCGGAAGATCGCCTTCCTGCAGTGTGTCGGGTCCCGGGACGTCTCTTGTAATCAACCCTATTGCTCTTCAGTCTGCTGCATGTACGCCATGAAAGAGGCCTCTATGCTCAAAGAACACGCCCCGGAGGCCGAAATCAGCCTCTTTTTCATGGACGTTCGGACCCAAGGCAAAGGTTTTGACGCCGCCTTTGAACGGGCGGTAGAAAAATACGGTTTTAACGTGGTGCGGGCCCGGGTGCCCAAGGTGGAGCAGGTAGACGGACGGCTGGCCTTAAACTATGTCACCGAAGACGGCCGCGTCCACCGGGAACTCTTTGACTTGGTAGTGCTTTCAGTCGGTTTGGCCCCGCCTAAAGGGGCGGAGGATCTGGCCCAAAAATTCGGAGTGGAACTCAATCCCTTCGGTTTCGCCAAGACCTCGGGGCGGGATCCCCTGACCCTTAAGCCGGGAGTTTACGTGGCGGGAGCCTTCCAGGGCCCGAAGGATATTCCTGAAAGTGTAATGCAGGCTAGCGGAGCCGCGGCCAAGGTCTCGGAATTTTTGGCCGAGGCCCGGGGAAAAGACATGGTGGAAAAGGCTTTTCCCCCGGAAGATCGCGAGCTCATGGAAATGCCGGTAAGGGTAGGGGTCTTTGTCTGCCATTGCGGAGTAAATATCGCGGGAGTGGTGGACGTGGAAGAGGTAAAGGAGTACGCCCGCAAACTCCCCGGGGTGGTCTACGCCGACAACGTCCTTTATTCTTGCGCCCAGGATTCCTTGGAAAACCTCAAAAAGATTATCCGGGAACAAAAGTTAAACCGCCTGGTGATTGCGGCCTGTAGCCCCCGAACCCATGAACCCCTGTTCCAAGAGACTTTAAGGGAAGCGGGGCTGAATCTGGCCTTGATCGAGATGGCCAACATTCGGGACCAGTGCGCCTGGGTGCATGCCGAGGACCCCAAGGCCGCCACGGCTAAAGCCAAGGATCAGGTGCGCATGGCGGTGGCCAAGGCCCGCCGTCTGCGGCCTTTGGATCTTCAGAAAGTTAAAGTCACCCCTGCAGCTTTGGTGATTGGAGGGGGAGCGGCCGGGCTTTCAGCGGCCCTTTCGGTGGCGGAACAAGGCTTTGAAGTCCATCTGGTAGAAAGGGAAGCGGAGTTAGGGGGACATCTCCGGAAGGTACGGTTTTTGGCCGAAGGTGAGGACCCTCAAAAATTTCTAAAAGAGCTGATCCGAAAGGTAGAAAAGCACCCCCGGATCAAGGTTTATAAGTCGGCTTCAGTGGAAAACATCTCCGGTTACGTGGGAAACTTCACTTCCACCATTAAGGTGGAGGAAGGATCGGAGGTGGTGAACCACGGAGTGGTGATTGTGGCCACCGGGGCCCAGGAACACCGGCCGGCCCTCTATCGGTACGGAGAAAGCCCCAAAGTTTTGACCCAACTGGAGTTAGAAGAAAAGCTAGCGAGAGGCAAACGGGGGCTTTCCAGGGTGAAAAAGGTGGTTATGATCCAGTGTGCAGGCTCCCGGGGCGAAGATCTCTCCCATTGCAGCAAACTCTGTTGTCAACAAGCGGTGAAGAACGCCTTAAAGATCAAAGATCTTTCCCCTGAAACCGAGGTCTATATCCTTTACCGGGATATGCGCACCTATGGGTTTTACGAAGAACTTTACCGTGAGGCCCGGAACCGAGGAGTCATTTTCCTGCGCTACACGCCTGAGCGCCGGCCGGAGGTGATTAAGAAGGGCCGCGGGGTAAGGGTGCGAATATACGACGCCCTCTTAAAAGAAGAAATGGAGATTCCCGCAGATTTAGTGGTGCTTTCGGTAGGGATAGCCCCAGAGAAGGAAAATCCCGTAGCCCAGATCTTAAAGATCCCTATGACCGAAGAAGGCTTCCTCATGGAAGCCCATGTCAAGTTGCGGCCGGTAGAAGTAGCGGTGGACGGAGTTTACATTTGTGGTCTGGCCCACGGTCCCAAACCCCTGGAGGAGGTTTTGGCTCAAGCCAAGGCGGCGGCTGGTAAGGCCTGCGTGCCTCTAGCCAAAGGGTTTGTGGAGGTGCCTCCCATTGTCTCTAGAGTGGATGAAAAACGCTGTATCGGATGTGGAGTATGTGCGGCCCTCTGTCCTTATAACGCCATCGAGATGGTAAAGGTGAACAAACGCCGCAAAGCCCGGGTAATTGCCGCGGCCTGTAAAGGGTGTGGCGTATGTGGTTCTCACTGTCCGGTGTTCGCCATCACTCTCGGAGGTTTTACCGACGAGGCCATCTTGGAACAGATTCAGGCCTTTGGAGTAGCGGAGGAAGAAGAAACCGTAAAAGAAGCCGAAAAAGAAGCGGCTTAAGGAGGAGGGATATGAGCTTTGAGCCTCGGATCCTAAGTTTTCTTTGTAACTGGTGCTGCTACGCCGCGGCGGATTCGGCGGGAGTGGCCCGGTTCAGCTATCCTCCCAACCACCGGATTATTCGCATCATGTGTACGGGGCGCATGGATCCTCTCTTTGTGACCGAGGCCTTTTACGCTCGGGCCGACGGGGTCTTTGTAGGGGGGTGACATCTCGGGGAGTGTCATTACCAGTCTGGTAATTACGAAGCTTTAGTAATGGCTGAAACCGTAAGGCGGATTTTGGAGACGGTGGGGATCCGCACGGAACGGTTCTATATCGACTGGGCCTCGGCGGCTGAAGGGCCTCGGTTTGTAAAACTGGTGACGGATTTCACCGAACGGATCAAAAATTTAGGGCCTTTAGGGGAGGCGGAAGGGACTTCTTGGGAGGTCCTGAAGTTCCGTTTAGAAGCGGCCCGCAAGCTCTGTAAAAATATGCAATTTCGGGCCCAATATGGTAATCTGGCCCGGGAAATTAAAAAGCTGGGAGATTACAGTCCGGAGAATATCTCTCAGCTGGTGGAGAAAAAGCTCTTGCCGCGGATAAGAAAACAGGTCTTGGAGGCTGAGATAAAGGAATTGCTTTCCCAAGGGCCCCAGGCCTTGGAGGCCCTCCAAGAGCAAACTGGAGCCACGGAAGAAGAGTTAAAAACCATCCTTGAAACCCTCAAAAAGAAGGAGTCCAAGTAATGGAATTAGTCACGGAAAAGACCTGGATCCAAGAGGTAAAAGAGCTTCCGGAGACTTGGGCCCAATGTTTTCGATGCGGGGCCTGTTCGGGGATCTGCCCGGTAAAACGAACCCAGGAGGAGTTCGACCCCCGGGTTATTGTCCATGCCGCTATCTTGGGGCTTAAGGAAAAACTTTTTGGCTCCGCCCTTTTATGGCATTGTTCCCAGTGTCAGAGCTGTGTGCCGGTATGTCCTATGGAGGTAAAACCGGCCGAAGTGATAAAAGCCTTGCGGAATTACGCCTGGAAAGAAGGGCTAGCGGACGAAGAGCTGCTTTTTGAAGCCGGGCGTCTGGCGCGGGTTAACCCTGGGAAATGTATCGCTTGTCTTACTTGCGTAAGGGTATGCCCTTTTGGGGCCCCAAGCATCAAAGACGAGGGATATGCCCTCATTGATCCGGCTAAGTGTCATGCCTGCGGCATATGCGTAAAAGAATGCCCGGCTCGAGCCATTGAACTCCACCCGGCCGCGGAGTTTGCAAGCTACCATTGGGGAGGTTAAAAATGGCAGTCCTTACCTTGGGGATTCTCTGCTGTCACTATACCAATACCGCCGGAGAGGAAGATTTTAAAGGCCTTCCTGCCGAGATCATCATGAAACGTTATCCTTGCTCTGGCCACATCGAAGTAGCTGACATCTTGAGGACTTTCGAGGAAGGCGCCGAAGCGGTGTTAGTGGCTGGTTGCGAAAAAGAGGCCTGCCACAATCTCTCCGGAAGCGTTCGAGCGGAGAAAAAAGTCTTAGGGGCGCGAAAAATCATCGAAGAATTAGGCTTAGAAGGAGAGAGAGTTAAGATGGTCTTTTTGCCCCGCCTGGATTCCGGGGCCTTTATGACGGAGACGAAGGCTTTTTTAGAAAAAATCTTGAATTTGAAGTCCAAGGAGAAAGGGGTTTAAGAAATGATTATCGCTGAGAGACGTCCCATCCCTGAGATAGCTAAGGTCTTAGAGCCTTATCAAAGGGTCTTGGTTTTAGGTTGCCGTGGTTGCGTGGCCATTTGTTCCGCTGGAGGAGACCGGGAAGTAGAAACCATGGCCGCGGCCTTAAGACTGGCCCGTAAACTAGAAGGCAAACCCCTGGAGACCGGAGAGGCCACCCTGATTCGACAGTGCGATCCCGAGTATTTAGCTCCGCTCAAGGAGCTGGCTCAGGACTATGAAGCGGTGCTTTCTTTGGCCTGTGGGGTGGGGGTGAATCTCATTGCGGATCTTTACCCCCAAATTCGGGTCTATCCCGGGGTAGACACCACCTTCTACGGGGCCAATCCTGCCTTAGGGGAATGGCAAGAAAAGTGCCGGGGCTGTGGCGACTGTATCTTGGATGTCACGGCCGGGCTTTGTCCCATCGCCCGCTGCGCCAAAAACTTGTTAAATGGTCCCTGTGGCGGCTCCCAGAAAGGACGGTGCGAGATTCGACCGGAAGTGCCCTGTGTATGGCACCAGATTTATGAAAGACTTTCGGCTCGGGGAGAGTTAGATCGTTTACTGGCCTTTTTCCCAGCTAAAGACTGGCGTCCAGCCGGTCATGGAGGACCCAGAGAGCGTGTAAGGGATGACCTACGCCTGGGATAAAACGTTTTAAGGAGGGAACTGGTGAGTACTAGAAGCCATCTCCAGCGAGTCCTTTCCGAAGGGCATTTTGCCGTTACGGCGGAGATCGGGCCCCCTAAAAGTGCGGACGGAGAGGTAGTTCGGAATAAGGCCCGCATCCTTAAAGGTTATGTAGACGCCGCCAATATTACCGACTGTCAAACCGCCATTGTGCGGATGTCCTCCATCGCCTCGGCGGTGTTAGTGATGGCCGAGGGGGTAGAACCGGTCATCCAGATGACTTGTCGAGACCGCAATCGGATCGGCATCCAGGCCGATCTTTTAGGAGCGGCGGCCCTAGGAGTCAAGAACCTCCTTTGTATTACCGGTGACCATCAGAAATTTGGAAACCACCCCGAGGCCAAAGGGGTCTTTGACCTGGATTCTATTCAGCTAGTAGCCATGGTACGGCAGATGCGGGATGAAGGCCGGTTCATGTGTGGTGAAGAGCTCACCAGGGCCCGGCCGGAGTTTTTCTTAGGAGCGGTGGAAAACCCTTTTGCAGATCCTTTTGAATTCCGAGTTCAACGGCTCCAAAAGAAGATTCAAGCCGGGGCGGAATTCATTCAAACCCAGATTATCTATAACCTGGAGCGGTTTCGTAAATTTATGGAAATGGCTCGAGACCTGGGACTTACGGAGAAGGCTTACATTCTGGCGGGCATCACTCCGCCCAAATCCTTTGGGATGGCCCGCTATATGAAATATTTTGTACCAGGGCTAGATGTGCCGGATGAGATCCTAAAACGTATGAAAGAGGCCCCGGATAAAAAGGAAGAAGGGATCAATATCGCGGTGGAAATTATTCAGCAGGTCCGCGAGATTCCGGGAGTAGCCGGGGTCCATATCATGGCCATCGAATGGGAAGAGGCCGTGCCAGAGATCGTAAAACGCGCCGGCCTCCATCCTCGTCCCTTGGAAGCGGAAGTCCGACCCGCAGTAGCAGTAGAAGTGGAAAAACCGGTAGAAAGGGTGGAGGTGGTAGCTCCGCCTAAAGAGGAGGAAGAGGTGGAGGTCCCGCCCAAGCTGGAGATTCCAGTAGAGACCGTAAAAGAGGTCTTTTCTGCGGTGCGCTCCAGTATGGAGGCCTTAAGGGAAGGGGTGGATCTCTTACATGACAGTCTAGCTCGGTTGGAGAAGGCCCTCCTCGGAGGGGAAGTGGTTCCCCCGGCGGAAGTCCCCAAGGTGGAGGTGAAAGTAGAAGAGAGACCGCCAGAGGAAAAACCGGTTGAGGCTAAAGAAGAAAAGCCCGAAGAAGTCAAACCGGAGGAAGTTAAGCCTGAAGAAGTGGCTCCCGAGGAGGTTCCAGAAAAGGAAGAGGTCAAAGAAGAAAAGCCGGAGGAAGTTAAAGTAGAAGAAAAGCCGGAAGAGGTGAAACCTCCGGTAGAAGAAAGAGCGGTCCCGCCGGCGGCTCCTCCTGAAGGTCTTGAGATTGGAGGCTTTTTGGGGATGTATCGTCCCCTTGAGGAGCGCGCTGCCGGGCTTCCGGAAGATCTCTATAAGGAACCGGGGACGGCTTACATCCGAGAGGTGGAAATTGGAAAAGGAGAAAAGGCCTTAAAGGTAGGGGGCACCAATGTACTTCCCTTCCATCTTTTTGAGGGAGAGATGAAAAACGTCCCCAAAATCGCCATGGAGATCCTAGACGTCAAACCCGAAGGTTGGCCCGAG
>JALWWR010000139.1:789-1536 GCA_026993045.1 Thermodesulfatator sp. | reverse complement strand
ACGGTGCTGGATTTCGTTTTGAAGTCACAGGAGTCGAGAATGCAAAGGATGCTCCAATCCGACTCATGATCGAGGAACTATCAATTTCAACTGAAGATGTCCCACAAACCCGGGGGTTGGCCCGAGAGCTGACTGAAAGATTTGGAAGACGTGGTGGGCGATCCGGCGGCCTGGGCCCAAAAATGTGTAGAGACTTACGGAGCGGAGGCCGTGGCTATTTATCTCTTGGGTACCGATCCCAATTACCTTAACCTGGACGCCAAACACGCCCGCGAAGTGGTAGAAAAAGTGGCTAAGGCCGTGGAGGTGCCCTTGGTGATCTGGGGAGCGGGCCACGCCGAAAAGGACGTAGAAGTCTTGAGAGAGGTAGCTGAAGTAGTGGGAGATCGAGGAGCGGTGATCGGACCGGTGGAGGAAGCTAATCATCGGACCTTGGGAGCTACGGCCATGGGTTACGGTCTTCCGGTGGTGGCTTCAAGCCCCATCGACGTGAACCTGGCTAAACAACTCAATATCCTTTTAGAAAATATTGGCGTTTCCCTAGATAAAATCCTGATGGATCCTTCCATCGGGGCCTTGGGATATGGTCTAGAATACACCTATTCGGTTATGGAGCGGATTCGGCTGGCGGCCCTTTACGCCCAGGACGAAAAACTCCAGGTCCCCTTCATCTGTAACGTAGGCCGCGAGGTTTGGAAGACTAAAGAAGTAGGACTTCCCAGCGATGAAATCTTAGGAGACCAGGAG
>JALWWR010000139.1:0-779 GCA_026993045.1 Thermodesulfatator sp. | reverse complement strand
ATCCTAAAGCTATCGAGCTAACAAAAACGATAATAAGCAGCCTTATGCAACAAAATTAAAGGAGGGGTTGAGGTATGTCGAAAATTATCGCCACGGCAGCTATCCGCGGGGCCCATAAGATAGTGGAGAGGGCTCAAGAAAAATACGAAGAAGCGGTCAAAAAGTTTGGGAAAGACCAAGAGGTGGCCTTTCCAAATACCGCTTATTATCTACCTATCATTTACGCCATCTTAGGCTATCCGGTTAAAAAACTAGGAGACTGTGGGGAGGTGTTGGAAGAGGCTCGCAAGCTCCTTCCGTCCCTTCCGGATGAAAAGCTTTGGACTCCTTATTTGGGGCCGGCTCTAGATGCCGGGATGGCCACCTATTTTGCCGAGGAGATCATTGAGGCCATCCGGTATTTAGAAGACCCTAACTTTTACACTAAGACCGAGGAGCCGGTCAACGGAAATATCTGGCTGGGGGCGGCCGACGACGTGATCTTCCGGAAAAGGGGCGTGGAGTTCGTGGACGGCACGGCTCCAGGTTTTGCAGCTATTTTGGGGGCCCCGCCGGATAAAGAGACGGCGGTAAAGATCGCCCAAGAGCTTCAAGAAAAGAACCTCTACGTCTTTATGCACCACCATACCGATGGACGTTACATGCCGGAGCAGCTCCGGGAAGCAGGAGTGCAACTGGGGTGGCCGACCCGTCTCATCCCCTTTGGTCCGTACAATACCTCGGTGGTTTTTGCCATCGGCTTTGCCTGCCGGGTAGCCATGGCCTTTGGAGGGATCAAA
>JALWWR010000138.1:1645-4853 GCA_026993045.1 Thermodesulfatator sp. | reverse complement strand
AAAGAGAATCGTTTCGGCTCCGGGGACTAAAGCGCCGTTTGCTTGGGGCTTGGATCTTGGCCCCAGCCGTCTTGGTTCTTTCCATGCCTCAGTTCTTTCCCGGGGTGTCAAAGATTTCCCTTACTGCCCGTCATTACCTCCTCTGGTTTTTAACTACCCCCATCCAGTTTTACGCTGGTTGGGAATTCTTGCGGGGGGCCTTGAAGGGGCTGCGGCATCGGGCCGCGGACATGAATACTCTAGTCTCCCTTGGCACCCTATCGGCTTATTTCTATTCCACGGTGATTACCTTCTGGCCGAAAGCTTTCTTGGAAGCGGGCCTTTCCTTGCATGTCTATTACGATTCGGCGGCCATGATCATCGCCTTTGTCCTACTAGGCCGTTACTTAGAGGTCAGGGCCCGGGGCCGGGCCAGTGAAGCGGTGCGCCGTCTACTTTCTTTAACCCCCTCTACGGCTCGGGTGGTAAGGGGAGGCAAAGAAGAGGAGATTCCCGCGGCTCTTTTAGTACCGGGGGATTTGGTGGTGGTAAGACCAGGGGAGAGAATCCCCGCTGACGGGGTCATACTGGAAGGTCAGAGCGCCTTAGACGAATCTATGCTCACCGGAGAGAGTCTTCCGGTAGAAAAAGGGCCTGGAGACCGCGTTATTGGAGGGACTTTAAATCTTTATGGGGTGTTTCGGTTTCGGGTGGAAAAGGTGGGCCGGGACACGGTGCTAGCCACCATCGCCCGGTTAGTGGAAGAGGCCCAAGGATCTAAGGCCCGGATCCAGCGCCTTGCGGATCGGGTGGCGGGGATCTTCGTCCCCACCGTGCTTTTGATTGCTTCGATCACCTTGGTCCTTTGGTATTTCTTGGGGCCCGAACCCCGACTTACCAACGCCCTTCTTTCTTTTGTCTCGGTGCTGGTGATTGCCTGCCCTTGCGCCATGGGGCTTGCCACGCCGGCGGCGGTGATGGTAGGAACCGGCCGGGCCGCGGAGCTCGGGATCTTGATCAAAAACGCCCTGGCTTTAGAGGCTGGGGCCCGGGTGGAGGCCTGCGTTTTAGATAAGACCGGCACCCTTACTTTAGGCCAACCCAAAGTTCAAAAAATATGGGCTGGACCAGGGGTTACCGAAGAAGAGGTCTTAAGGACCGCGGCGGCTTTAGAGAAACATTCCGAACATCCTCTGTCGAAAGCGATAGTGGAGGCTGCTTCCCGCCTAGTTTTACCAGAAGCCCAAGGGGTAAAGGCAGAGCCAGGTCAAGGCCTGGAGGGCTTAGTTCAAGGTAAAAGGGTGCGGGTGGGGAAACCAGAGTGGATCCAAAAAGAAGCCTTTTTACCGGAAGTCCTGGCTGAAAAACTAAAAACGGAAGCCTCTAAAGGTCGGACCGCCATTCTAGTGGCTCAGGAGGAGGAAGTCTTAGGTCTCATCGCCATTGCGGATAGCTTACGGCCTGAGGCCCCGGAGGTGGTGCAAGCCCTTCGGGCCGAAGGCCTTAAAGTGTATATGCTTACCGGAGACCATCAGCGTACGGCCCAGGCCATCGCCCAAGAACTGGCCTTAGATGGCTTTTGGGCCCAGGTCTTACCGCAAGAAAAGGCCCAAAAGATAAAAGAGCTTCAGGCCCAGGGGGTGCCGGTGATGATGGTGGGTGACGGGATAAATGACGCCCCGGCCTTGGTACAAGCCGAGTTGGGAGTGGCCATTTCAAGTGGCACCGATATCGCCTTAGAGTCAGCGGACGTGGCCCTGATGCGGGCTGACCTCCAGCTCCTTCCCCAAACGGTACGGCTTTGTAAGGTGACCCTGCGAGTCATAAAAGAAAACCTCTTCTGGGCCTTTGGCTATAACGTATTAGCCATCCCCATCGCCGCCGGGCTCCTTTATCCTTGGTGGGGAATTCGTTTAAGCCCTCCCATCGCCGCCGCCGCCATGGCCTTTTCTTCGGTTTCGGTGGTCTTAAACGCCCTCCGCTTGAAGAAAATCAAGCTCTAGGCTATTAAGATAAAAACTGTTGGGAGAGAGGCCAAGGAGGGGGGTTAGGTGTTTAAAGCAAGCTTTTGGGGTTTGAGCTTAGGGATTTTCTTTTTTTCGCTGGTCTGGGCCTTGGATCTTCCTTATCCTGTATGTACAAGCCCTCAAGATTGTCTTCCCGGAGAATTTTGCCAGAAGGAATCTTGCGGGCTTCTTTTGGGAATTTGTCAAGCTAAGCCTGAAATTTGTACCCAGGAATATAACCCGGTTTGTGGCTGTAATGGAAAAACCTATTCTAATCTCTGTCAGGCTTGGGCTGAAGGGGTAAACGCGGCGCATCCCGGTCCTTGTAATCAAGAGCTTTCCGTTTGGTTGAATCTATGGCTAGAGGGAAACAGGCTTTCGGTTCGCTGGGGGAGCACCGGAGGAGACCCTTGGTATTTTCTTTTCTATGCCCCCTACCCTGTTCTTTACCCTTTTAATTTTTTCCCTTTAGGCCTTCAAGAAGGTTTTTCTCTAGATTTGCCTTATGGAACCGCCTTTTATTTGGCTGTAGGAGTGGTAGATCGGGAAAGAGGGGCTCTCGGGATCTCTGAGTTGAAGTATTTTCGGATCCAGCCTATCTGGGTCCCTCCTCCTGGGACGACCTGGCAGTGGCAGCTAACTCAGCCGATTGACACCGCGGTTTCGGCCCGAATGTTTGATGTGGATCTTTTTGAAACCCCGCTTGAGACTATCCAAGAACTTAAAGACCAGGGCCGAAAAGTGATCTGTTATTTTAGTGCCGGAAGCTGGGAGTCTTGGCGACCGGACGCTTCAGAGTTTCCCGAAGAGATCTTAGGTAACCCCTTAGAAGATTGGCCAGACGAGAGATGGCTTGATATAAGGCGTTTAGACCTTTTGGCTCCTATTATAGAGGCCCGACTAGATCTGGCGGTAGAGAAAGGCTGTGACGGAGTAGAGCCGGACAATGTGGACGCTTATCAAAACCATTCCGGTTTTCAGATTTCTTATGAAGATCAGTTACGATATAATCTTTGGTTGGCCCTGGAAGCCCATCGCCGAGGTCTTTCGGTAGGGCTCAAAAACGCTTCGGAGATGGCGGCGGTTCTTGAACCCTATTTTGACTGGGCCTTAACTGAAGAATGCTTCAGTTATGGAGAATGCGAACGATTTTTGCCTTTTATAGAACACGGTAAGGCCGTCTTTGCGGTGGAATACGATCTTGAACTTGAGGAATTTTGCCC
>JALWWR010000138.1:0-1635 GCA_026993045.1 Thermodesulfatator sp. | reverse complement strand
TAAATGATCAGGGTCCAAAATCTGGCCCGTTTTTATGGTTTGCAGGCAACCGTGAAGGGGGTCTCTTTTGAGGTTAAGGAAGGCGAGGTAGTCGGGCTTTTGGGGCCTAACGGGGCAGGAAAAAGCACTATCCTAAAGATCCTTTCCGGTCAGCTTTGGCCTTCTTCTGGGGAGGCCCAGATCAACGGGGTGAACGTGGTGGAGAGACCGGAAGAGGCCAAGCGCTATCTAGGATATCTACCGGAGGTTCCTCCCCTTTACGAAGTCCTGGAGGTGCAAGAATATCTCAAATTTGTGGGCCGGGCCCGGGATCTTTATGGAAAGACCCTTGACACCCGTCTTTCTTGGGTGCGGGAGCGGTTGAAGCTCGAGCCGGTTTGGCACCGCCCCATCGAAGAACTTTCGCGCGGGTTCCGGCAGAGGGTGGGACTGGCTCAGGCCCTTTTAGCTGACCCCCCGGTCCTGATCTTGGATGAACCTACCACCGGCCTGGATCCCCTTCAGATCCTTGAGATAAGGGCCTTGGTGCGGGATTTAGCCCCGGGAAAGGCTATTCTCTTTTCTACCCATATTTTGCAGGAAGCAGAGTCTCTGGCAGACCGGCTTCTAATCTTAAACGAAGGCCGTATCATCGCTCAAGGAACTCTGGAAGAACTTTTCCAAAGGTATGGCGGTCGAGACCTTGAAACTATCTTTGTTTCCCTGGTTAAGGAAGATCGGACGTGAGGAATACCAGACGTGAGAAAAATAGCGGTTGTATTTTATAAAGAAAGCCAGATCTATATCCATTCCCTTATCGCTTACGTCTTTTTAGCGGTCTTTATCTTCCTTTCTTCGGCCCTATTTCTGGCCGGGTTCTTTTATGTAGGGCTTTGTGAGATGCGGTCCTTTTTCGTCTCCCTGCCCTGGATCCTCACCATTCTGGCTTCGGCTTTGACCATGCGTCTCTGGGCTGAAGAGCGTCGAAGCGGAAGCCTAGCCCTTCTATTTTCCCTACCCTTACCCCCCTCGGCCCTGGTATGGGGGAAGTTCTGGGCGGCTCTAGCTTTTGGGGCCCTGGCCCTGCTTTCCACCCTGGCTTTACCGATCATGCTATTCTCCTTAGGCAATCCGGACCCTGGGCCTATCCTAGGAGGATATCTGGGCACCCTTTTTTACCTGGCCTTTCTCCTCTCTCTAGGGATGCTTCTTTCCTCTTTCTTCGAGGATCAAATCCTGGCCTTTCTTTTGACCACCCTTTCCGGACTCTGTTTTATCTTTCTGAGCCAGGAAGCGGTAGTAACCCTGCTTGAAGGCTGGTTCCCCGGAGTGGGACTTTTTCTGAAAAAGGCCTTGGGGACGGCCTATCACTTCCGGGCCTTTACCAAAGGGCTCATCCGTTATGAAGACCTTTTCTTCTTCCTTTCTTATACCTTCATTTTTCTCTATCTAAATCGTTTAGTCTTGAAGGATTGGATTCCTCTGGGATCTCGTTGGGCCTTCCTTCTTACGGCCCTGTTTTTGTTAACCGGAAACGCCTTTTTGAACGCTTCTTTCTCTCAACTTTACTTGGGGAGAATCGATCTTACCCAAAACCAGATTTTTACTCCCTCGCCGGTGACCAAAAGGATCTTTTCCCAGCTAAAGGCCCCTCTA
>JALWWR010000137.1 GCA_026993045.1 Thermodesulfatator sp. | reverse complement strand
GTGCCTTCATGCACCTCGCCGATCTTGTGGGTGCGACCGGTATAATAGAGGACGCGCTCGGTGGTGGTGGTCTTTCCCGCGTCAATATGGGCTACAAACCCAATATTTCGGGTGTGCCTGAGTCGCTTCAAGGCTTCACTATCCATAACCTTACCTCGACCTCCTTTTCAAAGAATAAAACAACAAAAGTCCCCTTCCTGAACCTAGGGACTTAAATTCTACTTCCAGAGACAGACTACCAACGATAATGGGCGAAGGCCCGGTTGGCCTCCGCCATGCGGTGCGTATCCTCCCTCTTTTTTATGGCCGCTCCCCGCTCATGGTAGGCATCCCAGAGCTCATTTGCCAGACGCTCCACCATGGTCTTTTCCGAACGCTCTCGAGCGGCCTGGATCAACCACCGAATGGCTAAAGCCTGCTGGCGCTCCGGACGAACCTCCATGGGTACTTGATAGGTGGCTCCACCCACCCGCCGCGAACGGGTCTCCAGCAAGGGCTTACAGTTCTCGACCGCCTTTTCGAATATCCGGAGAGGATCTTCCCCCCCAGATTTTTTCTCCAAGATATCCAAGGCCCCGTAAAGGATCTTACGAGCCACATTCTTCTTGCCGTCCCGCATGAGACAGTTCACAAATTTGGCCACCAAAACACTGTTATACTTAGGATCCGGCAAAATCTCTCTTTTAGGAACTGGACCACGACGCGGCATAGCTCACCCCTTATTTCGGTCTAGGAGCACCGTATTTGGAACGGGACTTCCTCCGATCCTGAACCCCGGCCGCATCTAGAGCCCCACGAATGATCTTGTATCGCACTCCCGGAAGGTCCTTTACTCGTCCTCCTCGCACCAAGACCACCGAGTGCTCTTGAAGGTTATGCCCTATGCCGGGGATATAAGCCGTCACCTCCACCCCGTTGGTAAGCCTTACCCGAGCTACCTTTCGGAGCGCGGAATTGGGCTTCTTAGGGGTGGTGGTATAAACGCGGGTGCACACCCCCCGTTTTTGGGGACACCCCTCCAAGGCCGGAGATTTAGACTTGCTCTTCCGCTTTTTACGCCCCAGCCTTACTAGCTGATTAAATGTGGGCATCTTTTATCTCCCCTTTAAAAATCTCAAAATGCCCCTTTCGGGACCTAGTCCCGCAAGGAGTGCTCCTTTATATAACGAAGCTTTAGGTCTTTGTCAAGCGTGGTTACTGGCTTTGTGTTATTGCAAAGCGAATTTGTCACCCCTAACTGCCAAGCAAAAATGTCACCCCCTCCTGTTAAAACCATAGGCCCAAATCCTTAAC
>JALWWR010000136.1 GCA_026993045.1 Thermodesulfatator sp. | reverse complement strand
CCCGAAAGGTCTTCCTTTAAAATCCCGGCCCAGCCCAATACCAAAACCTCTTTGGCCCCGGCGGCCTTTAAGTTCTCTAAAAGAAGAGCCACCTGGGGCGCCCCCAGGGCTGGCCCCACCAAAGCCCCCTTTTCATTACCATAAATCCGGCTAAGAAAGAGGGTAGTCTTCAAAGAAAGGCCTAAGGCCTTACGATAAAACTCGAAATCCGGTTTAACCAAGACCAAAAGGACCCGGGCCGGAAGGGAAAATCGAGGGCTGGGTCTTAAAAGAGATTCGCGATCCACTTTTCCTTTTGGGCTTCAAGCTCTTCCCGGAATTCCTCCCAAGGCCAGTCCCTGGCGCAGGTGAGGCACCTCACCCGAGCCCGGTTTCACCGCCCTACCAGCTCTGCTGGTGAGCCACATACTGGACAAAAGGGGTGAAAATCCTCTTTTTCACAAGTCTTCATGGATCTTTTAAACCCTTTCTCCACAAGCAATACAGTATTTGTACCCCTTGCGGCCAGCTTTTAAGGCTAGTCCTTTAAAACCACAATGGGGACACTCTTCCGGCAAGGGTTCATCCCAAAGTACGAAGTCACACTCCGGGGCCCGGAGGCAGGCGTAATAAGTCTTACCCCTCCGAGAACGGCGTTTTACGATCTCTCCACCGCAACCTTCCCGGGGACAAGAGACTCCAGTCCCCACCGGTCGGGTGTAGCGACAATCGGGATAGCGCTGGCAGGCCAAAAATTCTCCAAAACGCCCCCTTCGAAGCACCAGCCCGGCCCCACACTCCGGACAAACCCCTTGGGCTTTTTCTTCTTTGGGCCGAAGCCTCAGGGCCCCTCTTTCGTCCCGTTCGTAATCTCCGGTGGTTTTACATTCGGGATAACGACTGCAGGCCAAAAAGGGCCCGGCCTTGCCCACTCTTAAAAGCATCTCCGAGCCGCACTCAGGACAAAGGACCTCGGTCTTGAGTCCGGCCTTGAGATCGGCCATTTTCTGGGTGGCACTTGAAAGCTGACGCAAGAAATCTTGGTAAAAATCCTTCAAGACCTCCTCTTTTTCCTTTTGCCCCTCGGCGATCTGATCCAAGAAGGCCTCCATGCGGGCTGTGAAACGGGGCTCGATAAGGTCCGGAAAGGCCGCCACCAAGAGATCGTTCACCAATAAGCCCAGCTCGGTGGGTTTTAGATGACCAGCGCTTTGGGTTACATACCCCCTTTCTTTAATGGTGGAGACAATTTGGGCGTAGGTGGAAGGGCGGCCGATCCCCTGATCCTCTAAAGTTCGTATCAGAGTAGCCTCTGTAAACCGGGCCGGAGGTTTAGTGAAATGCTGTTTGGGATGGATCTGCAAAAGCTCTAAGCCCCAACCCTCTTTTAGGGGCGGAAGCAGCGAGCTTTCGTCTTCCTGGACTTGATAAGCCGCTAAAAAACCTGGAAAGACCAGTTGTCGGCCTTGGGTCTTTAAAATCCAAGGCCCACAGCCCACCTCTACCTGGGTGATGGCGTAGCGGGCTGGAAGCATCTGGGAGGCCAGGGCTCGTCTCCAGATCAAGTCGTAGATCTTGTATTCTTCCGGAGAAAGGACCCCTCGTAGCCTTTCAGGGGGGAGATCAAACCGGGTGGGTCGGATGGCCTCATGGGCCTCCTGAGCCGTGGCCTTGGAACGATAACGCGGGGGTTGCGGAGGGAGAAACTCCTTTCCGAAACGGGCCTTAATAAGGTCTCGCAGGGCAGCTTGGGCCTCTTCGGCCAGACGGACCGAATCCGTGCGCATATAAGTGATAAGCCCCACCGGCCCCTCGCCGGGAAGATCTATTCCCTCATAAAGACGCTGGGCCAGGAGCATGGTCTTTTGGGCTGAAAAACGAAACCGCCGGAAGGCTTCTTGCTGAAGGGTGCTGGTAATGAAAGGGGGTGAGGGGTTGCGCCGGGCCTCTTTAGAAAAGATCTTTCTTATCTCGAAACCCTCCTTTTCGGCCCAGCGTTTAAGGTCCGCCACCACTTCTTGGGCCTCTTCCGCGGTGGAGATCTTGACCTTTTTCCCTTCTTTCTTCTCCAGCCGGGCCGTTAAAACCTCCCCTTCCGGGGTCTTTAGGTCCGCTTCAATAGTCCAGTACTCCTCCGGGCGGAAGGCCTGGATCTCCTTTTCCCTTTCACATATCAGGCGCAGGGCCACGGACTGCACCCGGCCCGCTGAAAGCCCACGCTTTACCTTTTCCCAAAGGAGGGGAGAGAGGTTATACCCTACCAGTCGGTCTAACACACGCCGAGCTTGTTGCGCCCGATATTTGTTAGGGTCAAGGTCGGTAGGTTGAGAGAGGGCCTCTTTAATACCTTTAGGCGTTAACTCGTAAAGCAAGAGCCGACGAATGGGTTTGCGCAAGGAGCGGAGCTCTTCGGCAATATGCCAGGCAATAGCCTCTCCCTCCCGGTCAGGGTCCGGCCCCAGATAGATCTCCTGGGCTTCCCGGGCCTTTTTTTTGATCTCCGAAAGGACCTTCTTCTTACCCCGAATGACCTCGTATTCCGGCTCGAAACCGTCTTCCACCCGCACCCCTAAGCGGCTTTTAGGGAGATCTTTAACATGTCCTACCGAGGCGCATACCTCATAACCCCTCCCTAGGACCTTTTTAAGGGTCCGGACCTTGGTGGGAGACTCTACTACAATCAATCCTTTCTTGGGCATGACCTTTCTTTAAAACTCCTTATTTCAAGTTTCAAGATGCTAATTTCAATTTTAATCAACTTGAAGGATCGGGTTACTTTTGTTATGGTTTCCTCACGGCAAAATCCCGCAACAAGGAGGCCCGAAAGATGTCCGAAGGTTCTCTAATATTATGGTTCAGTGAGATTGGGATCAAAGACGTCCCTCTGGTAGGGGGGAAAAACGCCTCTCTGGGTGAGATGTATCGCCATCTTACTCCTAAAGGGGTAAAAGTTCCTGATGGTTTTGCCGTCACCGCTGAAGCTTATCGTTACTTTATTCGAGAAAATAAGCTAGACCAGAAAATTCGCAAGACCTTAGCTGGGCTAGACACCCACGATGTCAAAGACCTTCAGAAACGGGGCCGCCAGGTCCGACAACTGCTTTTAAAAGCTCAAATGCCTCCTAAATTACAAGAGGCCATCCGCGAGGCCTACCGCAAACTGGAAGAAAAATATGGAAAGAACGTAGATGTAGCCGTCCGCTCCTCAGCCACTGCGGAAGACCTGCCTGACGCCTCTTTTGCCGGCCAGCAGGAGACCTACCTCAATATCCGCGGGGCGGACCAAGTCATTGAACACGTCAAGAAATGCTTTGCTTCTCTTTTTACCGACCGGGCCATTTCTTACCGGGAAGACAAGGGTTTTGACCATTTTGGAGTCTATCTCTCGGTGGCGGTCCAGAAGATGGTCCGCAGCGACGCCGCTTCCTCCGGCGTGATGTTCACCCTGGACACCGAAAGCGGTTTTAGAGAAGTGGTCTATATTACCGGAGCCTGGGGGCTTGGTGAAAACGTAGTTCAAGGGAAAGTCAACCCCGACGAATTTTACGTATTCAAACCCACCCTCAAACAAGGGTTCCGGCCTATCCTTTCTAAGAAGCTAGGTTCCAAAGAACACAAAATGGTTTACAGCCGGGACCCTAAACAGCCGGTAAAAGACATCAAGACCACGCGGGCTGAACGGGAAAGTTTCGTCCTTTCCGACGAGGAGATCCTGAAACTGGCGGAATGGGCCGTCATCATTGAAGAACATTATGGCCGCCCCATGGACATCGAATGGGCCAAAGACGGAGACGGCAAGAAAGTAGGCACGGGAGAGCTTTTCATCGTGCAGGCCCGCCCTGAGACCGTGCACGCCATAAAAGAAGAAAAGTTTTACGAGGTTTACAAGCTCAAAGGCCAGGGCCGGGTCTTAACTTCCGGGAAGGCCGTAGGAAACAAGATCGGCCAGGGGCAGGCTCGGGTCATTGAAGACGTCTCCGGGATCCACGACTTTAAGCCCGGAGAGGTCCTAGTCACGGACATGACCGACCCCGACTGGGAGCCTATCATGAAGGTGGCCTCCGCCATCGTAACCAACCGCGGCGGCCGCACCTGCCACGCTGCCATCGTTTCCCGGGAGCTAGGCATCCCTTGCGTGGTGGGGACCGGGAACGCCACCGAGGTTATAAAGACCGGCCTTGAGGTCACCGTGGATTGCTCTCAAGGAGAAGAAGGCTTAGTATACGAAGGCCTCCTTCCTTTTGAGGTAGATCGAATCGATCTTGAAAAACTGCCCCGTACCCGCACCAAGATCATGATGAACGTAGGGATCCCGGAGCAGGCCTTCTCCCAGGCCCAGATTCCCAACGACGGGGTGGGACTGGCCCGGCTGGAGTTTATTATTGGCTCACACATCGGGATCCATCCTTTAGCCCTTCTTGACTTTGAAAAACTTCGGGAGCAGGCAGCCCAGGATCGCAAGATCAAACGCCTGGTTCGGGAAATTGAACGTCGCACCCCGGGTTATCAAAACAAGGCCGATTTCTACGTGGACCAGCTAGCCCAAGGTATAGCCTTAATTGCCGCGGCCTTTTACCCTAACGACGTAATCGTTCGTCTTTCAGACTTCAAAAGTAACGAATACGCCAATCTCCTAGGTGGAGACCTTTATGAACCCGAAGAACACAACCCTATGATCGGCTGGCGGGGAGCCTCCCGCTATTACGACCCCAAATTTGAACCGGCCTTTGGGCTGGAATGCAAGGCCTTGAAAAAGGTGCGAGACGAGATGGGGCTCACCAATGTCAAGGCCATGATCCCCTTCTGCCGAACTCCAGAGGAAGGTCAAAAGGTGATCGCGGTTATGGAAAAATACGGTCTAAAACAAGGGGAAAACGGCGGTGAGATCTACGT
>JALWWR010000135.1 GCA_026993045.1 Thermodesulfatator sp. | reverse complement strand
CCTAGACGTATATGGACCAACTTCATATTAAAGCTCTACCCCCCAGCGGCGCACGAAGTTGAGTCCTCCCGGGGGCACGAAGGTGCGGGTGTAGCCCGCCGCGGAAAGCCACCTCTGGGCCTCGTAGGCCCGGCGGCTAGAGTTGCAGATAAGGATCACATCCTTGTCCCGGGGAATCTTGTCCATCTCTTTAAGGATCTTGTCATACTCCACATGGATCCAACGGCCGGGGTATTTCTTGACCAAAGGCTCGGCCTCTCGAGGGTGACGGGTATCCACAAAGACCGTCTCGGGATCCCCTTCCCGAAGCCGCCGCAGAGTCTCTTCCCAGTCTATCTGAACCAAAAGTCCCGTTAGGAGGTTTTCCGCGGTATGGGCCACGTCGTGAATGGGGTCGAGGGCAGAGTTGTAAGGCGGGGCGTAGGCCAGCTCAAGCCCGATCAAGTCCTCCACCGTGGGCCGATGGGGAAGAAGGGAAGAGATGGCATGGATTCGGGCCAGGGTCCCGTCAGTGTTGGGCCCTACGGCCTGAAAACCAAGCACCCGGCGAGTCCTTCGGTCAAAGACCAGTTCTACGAAGATAAATTCCGCCCCGGGAAAGTAGTGAGCCCTTTCGGTTTGGTTGTTTAAGGCGTAGTCAGCCTCAAAACCCTCAGCCCGGGCCACGGAAAGCGAGATCCCGCAGGCCCCGATGGCTAGATCAAAACATTTCATGATGAAGGCCCCCACCGTGCCCGGGAAACGAGTAGGACGGCCGGCCAGGTTGTCTCCTATGACCCTTCCCTCCCGGTTAGCCAGCGAGCCAAGGGGCATGACCACCCTTTTTCCCAGGACCAGGTGCGGAATCTCCACACAGTCTCCACCAGCGTAGATGTTAGGATCCGAAGTCTGCATCCGGTCGTTCACCACGATGCCCTGGTTTACAAGAAGTCCGGCCTTGCGGGCCAGCTCCACATTAGGCCGTACCCCGGTGGCAAAGATCACGATATCCGCGGGATAGGTGCCCTTTTCTTCCACCACCTCCGAAACTCGGCCTTCTGACCCCCGAATCTCTTTGATCCGGGCGTTTAGAACCAGCTTCACCCCTTTTTCCCGCAGGTGATGCTCCACCATTCGGGCCAGAGGTTGGTCGATAAGCCGGGGCAGCACCTGATCGAAATACTCGAGCACCGTAACTTCTACCCCCCAAAGATCGGCAAAGGCCTCGGCCATCTCCAGTCCGATAGGCCCGGCCCCAATGATTACCGCTCGGCCGATTTCTCCTTTAGCCAGCCCCTTTTTGATCTCAATGGCTTGATGCAAGTTGGAGACGGCAAAGACCCCTTCAAGATCGCGCCCTGGTATCGGGGGCATGAAGGGGGTGGAACCGGTAGCTAAGACCAGCTTGTCATAGGGAAGTTCCTCCTCGGCCCCGGAATCAAGATTACGAACCCGCACTACCTTCCGCTCTCGATCGATTTCGGTAGCCAGCGTCCGGGTGAGGACCCGGTCGAGGGCCTTGGCGTTCTCAAAGAAATATTCGTCTCGTAACATGTGAAAAGAGGTCTCCCGCAGGAGATTCTCATCCGGAATATCTCCCGAGACGTAATAGGGTATACCACAGCCCCCGTAAGAAATTAGGTTATCTTTATCAATAAGGGTGATTTCTAACTCCGGATTTAATCTTTTAGCCCGACAAGCGGCCTTAGGCCCACAGGCCACGGCTCCAATGACCACGATCTTTTGGCTCATGTTTTCCCCTCCCCCATATAGTTTTTCCTCTTTCATATCACTAGCTTAAGGATTTAGCAAAAGCCGATAACCTTAAAGAAAAGGGTTTAGAGCCTAAAGCCCCTTTTTCTTTTTAAAAACCCCTTAAGGTTGCAGGCTTTAGGGCCTTGCGATACCTTAGCTCAAGATCCTCGGGAGGAAAGTTATGGAGATCAAAGATTTCTTGATCCGTCTCGTGGAGGGGCAAAATTTAAACGCAAAAGAAGCGGCCCAAGTCATGGGCCTCCTTATGGACGGAAAGGCCACTGCAGCTCAGATTGGGGCCCTCCTTACGGCCTGGCGCATCCGGGGTGAGACCTGGCAAGAAGTAGCCGGAGCAGCCCAGGCCCTAAGGGAACGGATGGTCAAGGTCCCCCATACTTTGCCTTCTGAAAGTCCTTTGGTAGACACCTGTGGCACTGGAGGAGACGCCAAGGGCACCTTCAACGTCTCCACCGCGGCGGCCTTTATTGTAGCCGCGGCCGGAGTGCCGGTGGCCAAACATGGCAATCGTTCCATTACCAGCCGCTCTGGAAGTGCGGACGTGGTAGAAGCCCTGGGGATACCTCTAGATCTCCCTCCAGAATGGGCGGCCCGAGCCTTAGAAGAGGTGAACTTTTGCTTCCTTTTTGCCCCAGCCTACCACCCGGCCTTAAAAAACGTCATGGGCCCTCGCCGGGAATTGGGATTCCGCACCATCTTTAATCTTCTAGGCCCGCTTTGTAACCCCGCGGGAGCCAATACCCAGGTCTTAGGGGTCTTTGACTTTTTGCTCACGGAAAAAATGGCCTACGCCCTGGATGCCCTGGGCTGCCGCCGGGCGCTCGTAGTCTTTGGCGAGGGGGGTTACGACGAATTCACCGTGACCGGTTCCACCAAGGTCTCAGAGCTTCGCGAGGGCCGCATCACTACCTATTATGTGGATCCTCCGGATGTAGGACTTGAACTCTGCGAGGACCCGCAAGAGCTTCTTGGAGGAGATGCCACCGAAAACGCCCGGATTATCGAAGATCTTTTGGCCGGCCGCGAAAAGGGGGCCAAAAGGGATATGACGGTCCTTAACGCCGGGGCCGCCCTTTACGCCGCCGAAAAGACCTTGGATCTCAAGGGGGGCGTAGCCTTGGCCCAAGAGATCCTGGATTCAGGAGCCGCCAGGGAAAAACTGGAAGAAATTCGCCGTTTTTATCGGTCCCTAAGGACTTAAGGAACCTTTGAAAGACTAAAAAGTCTGCCGGGTCTTTAACTTTCCGTTGAAGAGGGAGCCAAATACCGTTTTAGGATTTCCCTTTCTTGGAAGGCCACAATGTCCTTGAGCGAGATGGTCCCTATGACCCTTGGAGAGGCCTCTCCTTCAATCACCGGAAGCTGGGAAACCCCTAAACGAGCCATTCGGGAAAGAGCAGTCAACAGGCTATCTTCCGGGGTAACGGTGACTACCTTTTTAGTGGCTAAATCCCGGGCCTGAAATTCCTGTTCCGAAAAAAGGACCCGGCGCAAATCATGGAAAGAGATGATCCCCCGCAACTCTCCTTGGGGAGAAATTACCAAGAGATAAGAATGGGGACTTTTTTCAAAAAGGGTCAGGATCTCCTCTTTGGGGGCCTCCTCTCTTACAGTTTGAAATTCCGGACTCATGACCTCTTTAACCGGAGTCTCCTGTAAAAGGGCCTGCTCCCAACCCCGTCTTAAAGAAAGGCCTCTCCTTTCTAGCTTGATGGTATAAATAGAGCCTTTCTTAAAATAAGTGGATACAAAGGTGCTCACTATGCAAGCCAGCATAAGGGGTAAGATGATGCTATAGTCCCCGGTAAGTTCGAAGATGATGAGGATGGCGGTTATGGGGCCATGGGTGGCGGCCGCTACTACCGCCCCCATGCCTACCAAGGCGTAAGCCCCAGAAGAGGCCGTTATCTCGGGAAAAAGGCTATGCACTACCCACCCTACAAAGCCACCGGTCATAGCTCCTATAAACAAGGAAGGAGCAAAGACCCCTCCCGAATGTCCCGCCCCTAGGACCAAAGAAGTGGCCAGAATCTTCAAAAAAATCAAGCTGAAAAGGAGCTTAGGGGAGAGATTTCCCAAAAGGGCCTGATTGACCGTTCCATATCCTACTCCAAAGACATGGGGCACCCCGATCAAAAGGCCTCCTAAAAGAAGCCCTCCGACTAAAGGATGGAGATATTCCGGTAAGGGGAGCCTCTGAAAGAGATCTTCAGAACGGTAAAGGGTCTCGATGAAAAGTAAGGCCACCAAACCGGCCACTACTCCCAACCAGGCGTAAAAGACCAGTTCGGCCCAATTTACTAGCTGGTAAGGAGGGGCCTCCAAAGCCGGAAAGTTTCCGAGGTAACTCCGGGCCACCGCCGTAGCGGTGACTGAAGAAAGGACAATGGGGCTAAAACGTTCCAGGCGGAAATCGTTTAAAAGGATTTCCACCGCAAAGAGGACCCCGGCGATGGGGGCGTTAAAGGTGGCGGCGATCCCGGCTGCGGCTCCGCAACCCACAAAGGTGCGGAGTCTTTCCTGCGGGGCGCGAAGGATCTGCCCGATAAGGGAGCCCGCGGAGGAACCGATCATCACGATGGGGCCTTCTCGGCCCACCGAGCTTCCAGAACCGATACAAAGGGCTGAGACCAGCATCTTGACTACCGTGAGCCGGGCCCGGATACGCCCTCCTCGCACCACCAGGGCCTCCATGACCTCCGGAACTCCGTGCCCCTTGGCCTCCCGGGCCAGAAAATAGATAATAGGCCCCACGATGAGACCCGCTAGGGCCGGAAAAAGGAGTTTTTTATAAAAGGGAACTTGGTTGAAAAAGGAAAGGAAATCTCCGCCGTAACCGTAAAAAAGTCTTTGAAAAAACTGGATAAGAAAGCGGAAAACAATAGCCCCAAACCCTCCCACCAACCCGATCAAAACCGCCAGAATAGCCGTAAAGACGTGTTCGTTTAAACGCCGAAAAAAGATCACTGCTTCCGTCTCATCAGCTTTAAAAGCTGTCCTTTACCTTAACCTAATGAGACCTCTGAAAAAAGTCCGCCCTCCCCCTGTGGGGGGAGGGTTTCGGAGGGGGAAATTTAAGGGTTTTCGCCCTCCCCTATCCCCTCCCAGAGGGAGGGGGAATATTATTCAGAG
>JALWWR010000134.1 GCA_026993045.1 Thermodesulfatator sp. | reverse complement strand
TCCCCATCCCCGCTTATAATGTCACCCAGGACTTCGACTACGATAACTCCAACCTGGAACCTCTTTGGGAGATGACTCGACGCTACGGTATCCCTTATTTTGCCAACTTCGTAAATTCTGACATGCGACCGGAGGACGCCCGGAGTATGTGTTGTCGTCTGCGGCTCGATAACCGCGAGCTTGAGCGACGCGGGGGAGGCCTTTTCGGGGCTTCCCCCCTTACCGGCTCCATCGGGGTGGTCACCATCAACATGCCCCGTTTGGCTTATCTTTCCACCTGTGAAGAGGAATTTTTTGAGAGGCTTCTGGATCTGATGGAGCTGGCCAAGACCTCTCTCGAGATCAAGCGCAAGGTGATCGAAGATTTCACGGAGCGCGGCCTTTACCCCTACTCTCGGGTCTATCTGGAGCCGGTAAAGGAATGCTCTGGTCAGTACTGGCGCAACCACTTTTCTACTATCGGGATTATCGGTATGAACGAGGCCTGTTTGAACTTTTTAGGGGTGCCTATTTACCACCCGGAAGGTCGGCAATGGGTGGTGAAGGTGCTAAGGTTTATGCGGGATAGGCTTTCGGATTTTCAGGAAGAGACCGGAAACCTTTATAACCTTGAGGCCACACCGGCGGAAGGGGCCAGCTATCGTCTAGCCCGCTTAGACAAAAAGAAGTTCTCTCGCATTAAGACCGCGGGAACCGAGCAGGCCCCCTATTACACCAATTCGGTGCACCTGCCGGTGGGCTACACCGACGATATCTTTGAGATCCTTACCCATCAGGATGAACTCCAGGCCCTCTTTACCGGAGGCACGGTGGTTCATCTCTTTGTGGGGGAGGAAATCCCGGACACCCAAATGGTCAAAGAGCTGGTGCGGGCGGTGGTAACCAATTTCAGGCTCCCTTATTTTTCTATTACCCCCACTTTTTCCGTTTGTCCGGTGCACGGTTATCTTCCCGGAAAACACGAGTTCTGCCCTTATCCCCACAGCGAAGAGGATCTAGCCCGCTTTGGTCGAGAAATGGAGGTTTTGATAGAGAAGCTTTCTGACCTTTCAGAGGAGGCTTACCGGATCTCTCTATCCGGTTCCCAAGAAAAAAATTCCCTAAAAGGAGGTTAAAGATGAAAGTCAAAGCCAAAGTAATCCCCTGCGAGATTTATAGCCGGGTGGTGGGGTATTTTCGTCCGGTTCAAAACTGGAATGCCGGAAAGCAGCAAGAATTTTCGGAAAGAAAGACCGTAAAAATGGACTCCTTTCGGGAGATCGCTCGTCGGGCCTGCTGTAGTTCGTAAATGATCAAAGGAT
>JALWWR010000133.1 GCA_026993045.1 Thermodesulfatator sp. | reverse complement strand
TGTAAGGACAACCACGAGAGGTGAATATAGGCGCATAGCGCTTCCCCTTCAACCACCCGTTCATATTGGGGCGCTGGGCGTACAAATCGAACGGCACCAAATCCCACGCCGGAAAAGGGATGCGATCCAGCTCTTGAGGCATAACCGGCGGAGGTCCGGTCTCATACCGGCTTCGCGGAGAAGGGCGATACACCAATCCCGGCACCTCAGCCAACGTCCCCTGACCGAAGAACTGGGCCGCTACCGCCTGAGGGAAGCTAAACTCCGCTTCTCCATCGAAGATCCAATCAAATCCACCACGCTCACGAGCCCGAGGCAAAGAAGAGTGGGGATACGGTCCTCCTAAAGCAGTAATCGTTTGGGGAGAAAGGGCCTTGATCACCTTAGCCATCTGATGGACTACTTCCGCCTCGTAGTTCAACGCGCTGAACCCCACCACGTGATAGTTCTCGGCAGCGATGCGACGTGCTGCTCTTAATGGATCTTCCTGGAACAAGCGGTGGTCTTCGTAGCGTACCTCAACCTCTTTACCCAACCAAGCCCGGAGGGCTCCCGCCAAGTAAAGGATTCCTAAGGGGGGTTGGCAGAGGGGGTTACGAACCGGCTGAAAAGGTTTGACCAGAAGAACCCTTACCGGCTTCCGAAAAGGCATCCTCTCCCATGATACCGTAAAATCCATGTCACGGAAAATCTTGCGGTTGGCTCTTCTGATTTCTTTCCTTCCCGTCCTGCTTCGCAACCTTCCTTACTTGATTCCTCTTCCGGAATCGTTGCAACCTTTAGCCGGAAGCTACTTAGCCGAAAACTTCGGCTTTATCATCTCGCTGATTTTCTTTTTGCTTTCTCCTCTACGCTGGCTCTTTCTCTGCGTTTTGGGCGTTCTTGTCGCGGGTATAGTGGTCATCACAATCCTGGCCTATGAGCAAAGACAGAAAACCTCTACCCTGATGGCGGCTTGGGGAACAATCTGGGGCATATGGATTCTCTTCCTCCACGGCGTGCCGTACGACCTTTTCCCCGAACTGGCGGCGGGCACTCTTGTGGCGGGCCTTCCTTTTCTTTTCCCCTTCGGTCGCCGACACCGGAAACGAACGCTCTTACTCCACCTCTTGTTAGCCGGATGGGGCGTCTCTCTCCCTTTCCTTTCGGGGTGGGAACTGTTCCTGCTCCTTCTCGGCACCGGGGCCCTCTACCTTCTTCTGGCCCCACGTTCCCCCCTGGCGTCGTTTCCTCTCCTCTCCCTTTCTCTGACCACCGTCGGCCTCCAAGCTTTAGCTTTCCTTCTCCCCCCTCCCCTTCCCTCTGCAG
>JALWWR010000132.1 GCA_026993045.1 Thermodesulfatator sp. | reverse complement strand
TAAGCAACTTTCCATAGGCCTGACCTCCGAGTTAAGGATTTGGGCCTATGGTTTTAACAGGAGGGGGTGACATTTTTGCTTGGCAGTTAGGGGTGACAAATTCGCTTTGCAATAACAACTTTTAGAGGTCTCCACCTTGACAGGGAAAGACAGTAAAGTTAATTTTGTCTTTACCTAAAGGCCCCATCGTCTAGCGGCCTAGGATACTGGCCTCTCACGCCAGAGACCCGGGTTCGAGTCCCGGTGGGGCCGCCAGTCTTTTCAAGAGTTTTGAGACCTCCCTTTCTTCAATAATCTGCTTAGTGTTCATATTGGTGTCCAAGGAAACGGTTTTTGAGGCGCTATAGTGGAAAGGGAAGCCTAATCGGGATAATTGAATAGCTCTTAATATCTCTTCACCTATCCCGGTTCCTTCTAAAGTCTTAAAAACCGGGCTTTTTAGAAAAAACTCTGCGGCTCCTCTTTTGAGACCTCTGAAACTTTTCGAGATCTTCCGAAGGGCTCTTGAGGATGGGCTATAATGAAGTTTAGGCTGGGCGGGTCTTGAACTTATGGGCGAGCGGGTGGATGTCCTTTTAGTCAATCCCTGGATCTACGATTTTGCGGCTTATGATCTGTGGCTTAGGCCTTACGGGCTGTTAAAGATCGGGGGCCTTTTGCGCCAGCGGGGATATCGGGTGGCCTTTTTAGATCTTCTGGACCCTTTTTATCCTGAACTCCCCAAAAGACCGCGGCGAAAACGCTACGGCACGGGGCATTTCTTCCGCCAGGAGGTGCCCAAACCGGTGTCTCTGGAAGACGTTCCCCGGCGTTACGCCCGCTATGGTTTGCCTCCGGCCCTGGCCGAAAAGGAAATGGCCCGTTTTGAGGCCCCACAAATGATCCTCTTAACAGGCCTTCTTACCTATTGGTATCCTGGAGTCCGAGCTACTTACGAGTTATTGAAAAGACACTTCCCCCAGGCCCGTTATTTCCTGGGAGGAGTCTATCCTCGCTTAGTTCCTCGACATGCTAAAGAGCTCTTTCCCGAGGTAGAGATAATCGTCTCGCCTTCCTTTGAGGAGGTGGTCAAACGGCTGGTCCGGGAGGGTGAGCCTTCCGGAGGCCCTCAGGAAGGTCTGGCCTGGCCGGCTTTTGATCTTCAGAGGGAGATTCCCTACGTGGTCCTTCTTACTAGTTTGGGCTGTCCTTTCCAGTGCGCCTATTGCGCTTCGGCCCATCTATTTCCTCGGTATGAGGCCTTTGATCCGGAGGAGGTCTGGGCCGAGATCTCTTACTGGCATGGGCGTTTTGGAGTTAAAGATTTTGCCTTTTATGATGACGCTTTGCTCTTTGAGTTCGAGAAACGTTTGGGGCGGGTGTTAGAAAGGGTCTTAGAGGCGGGATTGGAGGTGCACTTTCATACCCCTAACGCCATCCACGCCCGTTTCGTAACCCGCGAGGTGGCTTTACTTCTCAAACGGGCCGGATTTGTTACCTTACGTTTAGGACTGGAGACCATCGGCTCCAGGTGGGACCAGAAGGTGAAAGAAGAAGAGTTCGAGCAAGCGGTGGCTTATTTGCGAGAGGCCGGGTTTGAGGCCTCTCAAATCGGGGCTTATATCCTTTTGGGGCTTCCGCATCAGGAGCTAGAAGAAGTGCGGGAGGCGGCCCGGTTTGTGTTCCGGTGCGGGGCCTTTCCGGTCCTAACGGAATATTCTCCCCTTCCAGGCACGCCCCTTTTTGAAGAAGCCCGACGGACCGCCCGCTACCCTTTAGAAGATCCCCTTTACCAAAACAACTCCCTTTTTCCGGCCTGGAAAAATCCTCCTTGGGAGGCCCTCTGGGAGCTTAAGCGCCAAATCCGGGAGGGCCGGGTATGAAACGGCTGGAAGTGAACCCTTCTTGGGTCCCCAGGCTTGAGGCCGCGGGGCTTAAAGAGTTTGAGGACTTTTGGCGTTATCCGGCTCAAAGTTTTAAAAAGAAAAAGGACCGGGAGATCTTATTTTTCCCTTTAGGGGAAAGGCGTCTTTTTCTAAAACGCTACCATTTTTCTTTCTGGCAGGGCTTCCAAGAACGCGGCGCGGGGAGGGAATGGTGGGCGGCCCAGAGTTTATCCAAAGAGGGCTTTGCAGTTCCTTCGCCGGTGGCTTTGGGAGTGGAAAGAGGTCTTCGGCGAAGGAGGGCCTTTTCCCTTTTTGCGGAGGCCCCGGGGGAGCGGCTGGAAGACCTTTTGCGGGCCCATCCCCAAGACTACTCCCGCTTTTTGTCGCCCTTAGTCCAAACCGTGGCCCGTTTTCATCAACAGGGCTACTCCCACCAGGACCTCTACCTCTGTCATCTCTTCTGGCATGAGGGAGAGGTGGTTTTCATCGATCTCCAGCGCGTGCGGCACACGGCAGGTTTTAAACCCCGATGGATCATTAAAGATCTGGCGGAACTCTTCTATTCCGCAAGGCAAATCCTGGGGCCCCTGGCTTCAGAGTTTGAAAGGGAATTTCTGGAACTTTACGCCGCCTTTCATCCCTGGATTCGGAGGTCTCAAAGTCTTATTAGATTAGAGAAAAAGATCCAGCGGATTGCAAGACATGACGCCAAACTCCAAGCCCGTAAAAGACCTTAAAAGGAAAAAATACGGGGCCGGGCGTTGCGATTTTTGTGGAGAGGAAAGGCCTCTTCTCTGGCGTTGCCGTCGGTGCGGGTTTACCGTGTGTCAGGTCTGCCTTTCCCGGGATCAGAAATATTTTTCCTGTAACGCCATCACTTGGGTATGTCCTAACTGTCTCAACTGGGAGACCCTTTGAGGATCTCAACAATCTTCCCGGAGCGTCCGCTTGGCAGACGATAAGAGTGGATCCGCACCTCTAGTTTGAGATCCCGAAGCTCCTGGAGTTCTTTTTGGACTTTTGGTCCTTTCAAGACTAAGAGTTTCCCTCCCGGGACTAGGAGAGGTTGGGCGAGGCTCCAGAGGATTTTGGTCTCGGTTACCGCCCGGGAAACCGCGGCCTTAAAATATCCTTGAGGAAGGTCCGGTGAAGGCAGGCGGATTTTTAAGACTTTGATCGAAGTAAGTTTTAGGGAAGCTATGACGTATTCCAAAAAAGAGATGGCCTTGCGCCGGGAATCTACCAGCCAGAACTCTTCCTGGGGGCGTGCTATCTTGAGAGGGAGCCCTGGAAGGCCGGCACCGGTGCCTATATCTAAGACGGGACCGGCGGGGAGATAGGGAAGAAGTTCTAAGCTGTCGAGAAGGTGTCTTTCAAAGATCGGGTCCCTTTCGCGCAAATTGGTCAATCCCAGAGGGTAAGCCATCGTTTCTAGAAGGGTGGCGTAGTTGACCAGGCGAGACCCGGCTTCTTCAGAGAGTTCCGGAAAGCGCTCCTTAAAAATCGGCCACCAGTCTTTGGGCGACATTTAAAGGGCTCGGATAGCGGCAGCCCCCTCTTCCGGGGAAACCGGAATAATATGTATGCCACTTCCCCACTCAAAACCGGCCACTTTGGTGAGAACTGGTATGAGCTCTAGATGCCAATGAAAATAGGGCCTTTCTGGTTCTTGGGGCGGAGCGGTATGGAGCACCCAATTGTAAGGGAGCCCAGGCAGAGCCCGGTCCAGTTTTCGCAAGACTTCTCGTAAGGCCTCCGCCAAGGCCTGGGGATCCTGAGCCAGGCTCTTACGGAAATCGCTTTGGTGTTTTCGGGGAAAGAGCCAGACTTCCAAAGGTTGGCGGGGGGCATAAGCGCAAAAGGCTAAATAGTCTTTACTTTTCCATACTAACCGGGGGCCGGACTCCTCCTGCCTCAGAAGCTCGCAAAAAAGACATTCTCCAGAGGCCTCCCAAAACCGACGGCTGCGTTCGATTTCAGCGGCCACTAAAGGAGGGATAAAGGGCAGGGCTACTAATTGGCTGTGCTCATGGCTTAAAGAGGCCCCCGCGGCTGAACCGTGATTTTTAAAGACCAGAATATAGCCCGCTTTTAAACGCTTTTCCCAGGCCGAAAAACGTGCTTTATAGGCTTGCCAGATCCAGACTATCTCTTCCAGGCTAAAGGTGGTGAAGGTCCTTTGGTGTTCTGGATTTTCGATAATTACTTCGTGTCCTCCGAAACCAGAGATGGATGTAAAGAATTCCCTTCGCTCTTCAAAAGGGATCTCAGGCCTTAAAGCCGGATATTTGTTAGGGACCACCCGGACCTTCCAAGGGCCAGAGGCAGGGTAGCGGTAAAGTTCCGGGGGAGTGAGCTCTTCATTTCCCGGGCAGAGGGGGCAACGACCTTTTTCGATTTCTTCCTCAGGCAGGACGAAATCTGTAGGCCGGCGGCCCCTTTCCGGAGCGATGATGGCCCAGCGGCCGCTTATAGGGTCCTGCCGGATCTCCGGCACAAGCCCTTATTCTCCACGGAGCTTTTCCATCTGTTCCTGTTCGCGTTTGCAGCGTATGCAAAGGGTGGCTTCGGGCCGAGCTAAAAGCCTTTTTTCCTCGATTTCTTCTCCGCAGGCCTCACAGATCCCATAGGAGCCTTCCTCTATCTTTTGTAAAGCCTTATCTATCTTGCGGATCAACTTTCTTTCCCGATCCCGGATCCGGAGTTCAAAGCCCAGGTCGCTTTCCATAGAAGCGATGTCCGTAAGGTCCGAAAGATGTTCTCCACCACTTTCAAGCTGGTGAAAGGTGCGATCCGCCTCCTGAATGAGCTGCCTCTTTTTCTCCAGCAGGAGGTTTTTGAAGTATTCGAGCTTCTTAGGATCCATACCTGCCTCCTTACTCCAGGATGATCTCCCCGCTTTTGCCCCCGGTTTTTTTGATAAGGCGAATATCCGTGATTCGTAGGGATTTGTCAATACCTTTGCACATGTCGTAGATTGTTAAGGCCGCCACCGAGACCGCGGTGAGGGCCTCCATCTCTACCCCGGTTTGGGCCACGGTCTTTACC
>JALWWR010000131.1:852-4924 GCA_026993045.1 Thermodesulfatator sp. | reverse complement strand
GGTGGTAGGTTCGTCTAAAAGGAGGAGCTCCGGTTGCCCTACCAAGGCCCGGGCCAAAAAGACCCTCTGCTGTTGTCCCCCCGAGAGGGCCCTTAAAAGCCGCTTCCGGTGGGGCCACAGGCCCACCCTTTCCAAGGCCGATCGCACGGCTTCTTTTTCAGAAGGAATCAGCCCTTTGGGTTTTCCTAAAAGGCCCAGGGCCACGGTTTCTTCCACCGTGAGGGGGGAGACCGGATCCACCAAAGCGGTTACCTTTTGGGGCACATAGCCTATACGCCACCATTCCTTAAACCGCTCCAAGGTCTTTCCGAAAAGACGAACCTGGCCTTTTTGAGGTCTTAAAAGCCCCACTATGATCTTAAGAAGAGTAGATTTTCCCGAACCGTTGGGGCCGATAAGGGCGCAAAAGTCTCCGGCAAAAAGCTTTAAGGAGACCTTTTCAAGGACGGACTCTCCATCATAGGCAAAAGAGACCTCTTTTACTTCAACTAGGGCCGCCTTCATTTCTTTTGAGTGCTTCCCAGACCTGATCCATCTCCTCTAGAGAGACCTCTTTTAGGTCTTGCCCTCGGGCCAGGAATTCTTTTTCAAGGGCTGTAAAACGCTCTTGGAATTTCTCTAAGGCCTTTTTAAGACATTCTTCAGGGTTTAAACCCAGCTTGCGGGCCAGGTTGGCCACGGTAAAAAGGAGGTCTCCCAGCTCTTCTTCTTGTTTTTCCCGGGTTCCAGAGACCAGGGCCTCTTCCAGCTCTTGAAATTCCTCTTTTAGTTTGGGGAGGATCTCTTCCGCCTTTTTCCAGTCGAAACCTACCCGGGAAGCCCTTTCTCCTAAACGATAGGCCCGCTGTAAAGCTGGAAGACTGCGAGGAAGGTTCCCCAAGACCCGGCTTCCGCCCTTTTTCGAGGCCTCCTTTTCTTTAACCCTTTGCCATTGGGCCCATACTTCTTCTGCGGTTCGGGCCTCTTCTTCCCCAAAGACATGGGGATGGCGCCGGATCATCTTTTCAGCGCAAAGAAAGAGCATCTCCTCCAAGCTAAAGGCCCCAGCCTCCTGATAGATATAAGCGATCATCAAGATGAGGAAAAAGAGGTCTCCCAGCTCTTCTCGCGCTCCTAAGGGGTTCCCCTGGGATATCTCCTCGTAGGCCTCATAGGCTTCTTCCAAAAGATATTTTTTAAGGCTTTCCGGGGTCTGTTCCCGGTCCCAAGGGCATCCCTCCGGCCCCCGCAAGCGGGCCACGATCTCCACCAATTTTTCAAACCTTTCCCCTAGGGAGGCCATTATTTCTCCCTCTTCAAAGGTTCAAAATAACGGCGCCATTGGTAATTGAACTTGTGTTTCCATTTGGAGGGGACCATCTCTATGAGGAGCCGGGTGGTCTGCAAGATAAAAGGAGCCACCTGAGAGCGAGCCATAAGGGTTTGGCTTTGGGGGTAAAAAGTTACTAAAAAAAAGAAGATCGCCGAAAGCAGGATGCAGGCCTTAATAAAACCCAAAAACGCCCCCAGGAGACGATTAAAGAAGGAGAGACGGGCGGCCTCAAAGAGCCGGGTGAAAAGTTCGGCCAAAATGAAGACGCTCAGAAAGATCAGGACGAAGGCCAAAAGCCAGGAGGCTGCCGGAAACCAGGTGTAACTCTTAAACCAAGGACGCAGGACGTCTTCGATATAAGGTACGATCCTACCGGCCAGCACAAAGCTCAAGATCAGCCCTATAAGGGAGGACAGCCCCCGGAAAAAACCGATCCAGGCCGTGCGGATTACAAACCAGGCGATCACCGCCAAGGCCACCAGATCAAACCAGGGGATCTTCACTTTTCAACCACCCAAAAGGTCTCCCAGGGGGTGTCCCGAAGGGCGATACCTTGGCGAGCCAGGCTTTCCCGGATCCGGTCCGCGGTCTCAAAGTCCTTTCTCTGGCGGGCCTCCTCCCGGGCCTGGATCTTCCTCTTTATATCCTCTTCCTTAAGACCCAGGGCCTTGAGTTTGCGCTGGCGTTCCTTTTGGATAAATTGCGCCGGCTCTTCCAGACCTATGCCTAGTAAAGCCCCCACTTTTTCTTTAAGGGAGGCGAGAATCTCTTCTTTAAGTTTAGCTTCTTCAGAGGAGGCCTGTCGGGCCGTGGGCAGAAAGCGATTTATCTCGGAGATAAGGGCGAAGGTCTCCGCCAGGGCTTCCGCGGTATTCAGATCCTCCGCCAGGCTTTGGAGCATTCCCAGGGCAAATTTTTCAAAGGCGCTTTTAAGACGCTTTCCGGCCTTGCTCAAGCCCCCTTCTCGTTGAGGTTTCACTTTTTGCAAAAAATAAAGGGCCTCGTAAAGACCATAGAGGGCCTTTTCAGCGTCTTGAATACCTTTTTCAGTGAAATCCAGCGGGCTTCGATAGTGTTTGGTCAGGAGAAACAGGCGAATAGTCTCCGGGTGGTAACGGGCCAAGAGCTCTTTCACACTGACGTAATTTCCTAGACTCTTGGCCATCTTTTCTCCATTAACGGTGATAAGCCCGTTGTGGACGAAATAGCGCACGAAAGGCTTGCCGGTGGCGGCTTCGCTTTGGGCGATTTCGTTTTCGTGGTGGGGAAAGATCAGGTCCAGGCCTCCGCCGTGGATATCCAAGGTCTCTCCGGCATATTTCATGCTCATGGCCGAGCACTCAAGGTGCCAGCCCGGACGCCCCGGCCCCCAAGGACTGTCCCAAGAGGGTTCTCCGGGCTTGGAGGCCTTCCAGAGGGCGAAATCCAGAGGGTGCCGCTTTTTTTCGGAGACCTCCACCCGGGCCCCGGCGATCATGTCGGAAAGCTTACGTCCCGAAAGTTTCCCGTAACCCGGAAACTTCTCTACCGCGAAATAGACTTCACCGTCAGCCACATAAGCTACGCCGCGTTCGATCAAACGTTCGACGAGGGCGATCATCTCCGGGATATGCTCGGTGGCCCGGGGTTCATGGGTGGGGGGGAGGACTTTAAGGGCCGCCATTTCCTCTTGGTATTCCCGAATGTAATGTTCGGCGATTTCGTGCCAAGGGCGCCCTTCTTTAAGGGCCCGGTTGATGATTTTGTCGTCGATATCGGTGTAGTTCCGGATATAAAGGACCTCGTAGCCTAGATAACGCAGAAAGCGATAAAGGACGTCAAAGACCACTGCAGCCCGGGCGTGTCCCAGATGGGCTTCGTCATAAGCCGTAATCCCGCAGACATACATGCTGACCCGCGGAGGATTAAGAGGCTCGAAGACCTCCCTCTGACGGGTAAGGGTGTTGTAGAGTTTAAGCTTTATTTCGTTCCGCAAGGACCACTCCTTTTTGGAGAGCTTTACGGGCCAAAGGTAATCGTTTTAGGTCCTCCTTTTTTACCGGAATTACATCCACTGGTAAAGGTGCCTGGGTAAAATATAAGATCCATTCGCTCCACCTAGAGTAAGGATTTCCCTCGGTTACGATCATAATATCGGCGTCGCTCCGGACAGTGGCTCGGTCTTCCGCCAGATAGCCAAAAAGTATGATCTTTTGGATATTTTTTTCTTCTTTCAATAGAGACTGGGCTAAAATCTTTAGTCTTTCAATTGTTTCATTTTCTCTGAAGGAAGTTTCTGCTGGACATATTGGATTATGCGCCGGGCTTTGGCTATGGCCTCTTCGGCCCTGAGGGAGATTTCCGCGTGTCTAAGATCCCTCAGGGCCTGAGCTAGCCAATCCCGATGGCGTTTCATTTTTATTCGTGGATTTCTCCTTCCCCTGTACCAGGAGCTTTGGCCTTGGGCTCGCCGATATCCTTAAACCGATCTTTTAATTTTTCTAAGACCTTGGGCAAGGTAGTGTATTCCATCTCTTCCGGAGGGAGCCGGTGTGGTTCGAAGATGCCCTGACGGCGCAGATTGTTGGCCAACTGGGTGGCCCGCTCTCGGGCGTAATCGAAGGCCGGATCGTCAAAGAGGTCGTTGGGGCCGATTAGCCGTCCCTCGCAGATTTGGTAGCCGGCGGCAATCACCCGGGGCGGTCCGTCGAAACGGGTAGGTTTGGCCTGATGGAAAGGAACGGGCATGAGGGGACCAGTGTGAGAGCCTCTCATCCATCC
>JALWWR010000131.1:0-842 GCA_026993045.1 Thermodesulfatator sp. | reverse complement strand
CGCCTACCCCCGGAAAGCCGCTCTGGGCCCGGACGATGAGGACCGGGTCGTCCTTTCCGACGTAGCGGCCGGCCATGAGTGAGAGTTTCTGGGTGGAGGCCGCGGCCGCGATCTCGCCGTCAGAGTTGCGATAGACCGCCCGTACTACGTAGCGGCTGGTGGCCCCGATGAAGACCAAAAGGTCGTAAAGTTCCGCCGGGGTTTTAAGCCGGATGGCTTTTCCGGAATAGACGTCCATGACCTCGAAGGTGAAACCGTCGTGCATGGAGGGGTCGATGACCAGGCCCGCGGTGTTCATGGGATCGGCGAACATCTCGTAAAGGGGCAGGTTCCAAGCGCTGGGCGCGGTCTTGTCCGCAAAAAAGACGATCACCGGTTCGCTCTTGCGCTCTTCAAATTCCATTTCCGCTACCCCAGGCCCCATACCCTTCACGTTTCCAGAAAAGGCGTCGGAGAGAATGTCTTGCCCGGCTCCATAGAGCTTAAGTTTTTTGGCCACTTCCGTTCCAGCGATAAAGGCGTCCCAAGCCAATTTGTGGACCGGCTCGGCGTCTATTCCTTGGGTGTGGGTCATAACCAAAGCGATGTCATCGCCACAGGTCAAAACTGAGACATCCAAAATAGTTCCTTGGGCCTTACCTTCTTCCGCTACCTCCCTTACTTTAGCTACTACTTCCGGATGAGCCGAAGAATGACCTACAAAGCCCCCAATGTCTGCTTTAATGACCGATAAAGTAATTTTCATCTTTCACCTCCTATAATGGTTGTTAGGATGTTTGTCTCAAGCCATAACACAGGAAACAAAAAGTTCTGGGCCAGGATGTGGAAGTGAAGGCCTTCAT
>JALWWR010000130.1 GCA_026993045.1 Thermodesulfatator sp. | reverse complement strand
GACCGCCTTAAGGATTTCCCTAAGGCTCAAACATCCAAATTTCGAAACAACTTCGTCCAGGATCGCCCTCTTCCTGGCATCTAAAAACACCTCAGCTGTTGTGCCGGCGGTGTAATCGTGGGCCAGCCCAGCATTGGTCAACACGGGAGTGTCGTGCAGGAGCCCCTTTTCCACCAGGCTTACGATAGCCTCCTCTATCTCGCCGGAGTAGGGGCCGAAGAAGTAACAACGGTAGCAGGCTCCCGTAATGGTCTCGCCAAGGCGGTGCTTGGCGATCAGGTCCGCAAGGTAAAGCAACTTCATGATATGGTTGCATCCTACGGTGTGCTTTTTCTCCTTGTTGATCTGGGCCACCAGGTAAAAGACCGCTTGCTCTGCTGGAGAAAGTTCTGGAAGCTCTGGAAATTTCATCTCCAACACCTTCCAACCCTGTTTGCCAATAGTTTACGGTCGCTCGACGAACCAGCCGGTGAAGTCCTCAAAACACCCCTTCCTTGGCGTAGAACAAAGCCCTCTCCAGCGGGTACCTGTCTTCTCGTGGTAACCGCTCCGACAAATGTGCCAATGGCCGAAAAGCCAAAGCCTGGGCCTCGCCTTCTCCAAAATTTCGTCAAGCATCGCCCTCGTGGGGTCATCCAGGCCCGGCCCCCTGAAAGGCCAAGCGCCGCCCTTCGCCGTAAACCTAAAAGCCGAAGGAGCCTGGTGCGAAACCACCGTATGTATCTCTTCCCCTCTGGCCTGAACCGTCTCTATCGCCTCCATGGCCGCCTGAAGGTCTCTCCCGTCCGGAACCTCTTCAGGGAACCAGGTCTCCCCAAAAGTCCTAACCTCCCTGTCTATGGAAAGCGCCCCGCCGAAGAAAAGGACATTCTTCCCTGAGATTTTGACCACCGTCCCCCGGGGACAGTAGAACACATTCGGGGCCACCTCTATGGGTCGCCTCCCATGCTTGTCCACCAGATCCATCAAGGCCCAAATATGCTCGTGGTTCCCATCGCAAAAATAGACCTTGGTCCACCTGAGCCTGAAATACTCAGGAGCGAAAAACACCGATCCATCCGCCCTAAGGTATTTTCCCCCAGGCCAGTAGCCGAAGTCGCCGCAGGCAAGGATTACGTCCGCCTGGCCGTCAAGCCTGTTCAGGAACTCCCAGTCGCCATGAAGGTCCCCAAGACCGAAGACCCTGAGCATGACCTCTTCCTACGGCTCTGGTCCAGGCCGTCTTGCTCTTTTGAGCTTCTTTTGCAGTCTTTTCCGCCAGGTGGCTTCAAGGTCGATAGCAAACTTCCTGAACTCCACAAAAAGGCGCCCCCAATCAG
>JALWWR010000129.1 GCA_026993045.1 Thermodesulfatator sp. | reverse complement strand
TTCCTCCAGCGCGAGTTTAAGCGTTGCCGCAAGCCTTCGTGCGGTCTCCCCAAAGGCCTTCCGGGATCTCCCAGAATCCGGCGCGGGCAAGAGGCGCAAAAACGCCTGGTTGAAGCTCGCCTTCAACCCGGGACACGAAAAGCGGACCTCCGAGAAGACGCACGAAGACCCGTGTGGTGGATCGTTTTGCGCGAAACGCTTTATCAAGGGTTCGGAAAGCCCTCTTCGTGTGATTCTTGAAGGTTCTCCCGTACACAGCTTTCCTCTCTCAGAATCTCCTTCACCTCAAACACGCCGAGCAGCCTCAACCGTCCCGGCCCCTTAAATTCACAAAGGGCAACGCTAAACACCTTCTGAAAGCAATCTGCCATGAGCATATCGAGTCCGATCCACTTCGTGGGCCGCTCGTTCGTCTCGCCGCGCGTTCCTTGCCCATATTGGTGCATGTGCCCATGGAAGGAGAGCGCAGGCCGAAAATGCCGGATCAGGCGGCCCACCGTGGGCGAACCGACCGCTCTATACGCCGCTTCTTCCCAGGTCGCGCCGGAGCCGAGTTTAACCGGCCACTCGTGCGCCAGCAGAAGGTCCGCTCCGGACGCATCGGAAAGCAGCGCTTCCTCGTCCTCCTGGTTGTGATAGTAGAGCTTCCGTGGTGTAGTTACGCAGAGTTCCCATTTAATCCGGTCGTAGATCCCGGAAAGCGCCACAATCCGCATTCCCGCGACCTCCACCACGCCTGCCCGGCCCAGGAAGAAAAGGTTCGGCGCGATCTCGTAAGGCGGGTCAAGCCTCTGTTCGCGCATCTTTTCCTCCACCAAGGCCAGATACGGCCAGTCCTCATGGTTGCCGCCCACGAAATAAACCGGAACCGGAAGCTCGATCTCCCCGTGGGCGAACCTGATGGCCTGCGTCTCGTCGTCGAAGACCTCATAGACCAGAGGCGGATCCTGCGGCCCGGACATCTTGAGGATCTTGAGGTATTTGGGGTCGTCCGAGGAGAGAAAGGCTAGGTCTCCCACCTGAAAGGCGAGCTCCACCCCGCAGCAGTTCTTTAACACTGCAAGCACCCTCGCCAGAAGTTCGAACCGTCCGTGCACGTCGCCGACGACTGCAAAGCGCATGGCTTTAGACTCCGGGGAAACGTTCCGTAAAGAAACTTACTGTAATCTAGGTCACAGTAAAGCAAACACTTCAGGGTTTACTCCCGGAACATGCACCAGGACCTGTCCGGTCTTGATCTCCACTGCAGTCTCGGATGCTCCCTCGGTCTGAGGCCTGCCCTTAAAAAGAATAGCAAGCTCAAAGAGGGCTTTTTGAAGTTCGGTGCTTTTTCGGAAAACGACTTTCTCGGCCCGCTTATCTATCCCCACTACGAAGTGCACTCCGCCGCAGGGCGTGCTTGAAGCGTAGCGAAGGTCAAGACCTTTCCCGCGCAGGAAGACCGCGCTTTCCGAAAGAAAGGCCCTGATCTTTTCTTCGGGAAAGGACACGTCCACATCGATGAGGACGAACTTCTCCCGGCCTCGTTCCCGCCGGGCCTTGTGCACACAGGTCTTCCATATTCCTTGAAGCTCTGCGGGAAACCGCCAGAGGTCCGGGAAGCTCCGGTCCTCGGCCCCCACGAGCCGGAAGAGATGGCCGTTGAGTTCCCGGTAGAAGCTCTCAAAGGCCTTGCGAAGACTGCGGGGCTCGAAGGTAACAAGAAGCGAGATCGCCTCCGGAAACTCCGCAAAGAGCTTCTCCACAGGTTCGCTCAGGCCTTTTTTCTTTGAGAGCCGCGGGTAATGTGGAAGCCGGTCGAGGAACTTTCGCACGAGATACGGCCAGAGCTTCCGCGGTTCCGTTCCGCAGAGTACGAATCGACCGAGGCAGACTTCTTTTCCGGTAAACCTTTCGCGGATTTCGGCCTCTCGGTCCGGGGCCTGGAAGATGGCCCACTTCCTGCGGAAGAGCACCACGAAGACGAAAGCCTCGTCAGGCTGAAGGTCAGGGAGCGTCTCAAGAAGAAACCGTTCAAAAACCGCGGGGTTTCGGATCAGGCGTTCGGAGAACCTGCACACACTTCCCCCCCTCTTTTTTAAGGTTTCCATTAAAGGGAAGAGGTTTCGGCGAAAAAGTCCTGCAAAAGCTTTCCAAAGAGGTTTTTAAGCCATTTGTGCCCCTGGTATTTGAGGAGATGTACCTCAATTGGAGCCCCTGAAAGACATTCGTATTGAAGCTTTACGCGGAAATTACCGTTCTCCTTAAAGGGACCCTGGCATTTGCGGGGTGCAGCAAAGGCCTCAAGGACTTCTTTCATGTTAGGGTATCGAACCCGTGTTAGTTTTCCGATACCCCCGTAAAAAGGAACGAAACGATCTTCCAGTCCGTGGACGTGGAGGATGGCCACGTCTTTTGCTTTATCAAAGTCACAGGTATCGTAAACCAGAGTTCCTGAAAACACCGCTATTCCTGCAAGCTGTTCCGAGATTTCGCAGGCCAGGCGGTAGGCCATCATGCCTCCGTTGGAAAACCCGACCACGAAAACCCTACGGACCGGAAATTCGGAAGAGACCTTCTCAATCAGAGCCGAAAGGAAAGAAACATCGCCGACGTTTTCTTTCGCCGCCTTTCCGCAACACCGCCCGGCGTTCCATACCCTGCGATGCCGGTTTTTTCTGCCCGGGGTTCCATCAGGATAGACCAGAATAAAGTCTTCTAAGAACTCATGGAGCCGGGTCTTTTGAAGGAATTCCCTGGCATTACCGAGGCCGCCATGAAGAGCGATAAGCAAAGGATAAGAGGAAAGGGAGGTCTCTGGAGGACAGAGAAGATAGCTCCTCTCTTTTCCGTCCGCAAAAAGAAAGTGTCTTTCGCACGGGAAAGCTTCGGAAGTCTGGCTGATGGAAAGGCAGAGAAGGCAAAAGACCAGCACTTTTAGCCTAAAAGTAAATTTCTGAAAAAAAACTCTTCATGATTGCTCCCTGGAAAAATTTCGGATGTTTTGGCTATCTCAATTAACTTTCTTTTCCTTTTTCAGAAAAGACAATGGTCGGACACCCGCCCGTCATGGGAAAAATAAAGACCATCCGGTCCGGCCCGTGCGCGACCACTATCTTCGAGCTGGAAAGAAGCTCCTCGATTTCGGAAAGAACGGGCTTTTCTTCGCCCGTCTGGACCGAAAGCTCCAGACAGACCACGGAGGGGTGCGGATCGCATTTCTTTACCCTGAAACCGGAAAGTACGGCGTTCAAAGCTGAAACCGCGTCTTCGTCCGAGACGAAACGCAGGGTATGAGCGGAGCCCTGACTGTCGGTCACCACTATCAGCCGGGGCATGGCCGCCTCCTTTTCTTTTTTAGTCTTCTTCGCCTCCTAGAACGCTTCCGAGGATCGCCCCCAGGCCCGCGCCCACGGCGCCAGCTCCTATCGCCTGGGCCGAGGACCGCTCGGGCGCCTCCCTTGCTCCGCCTGCCTGAAGCTGAGCCCGGAGTTTCGAAAGCGGCATGGTCTGAACCACCGCGATGCCCGGTCCCCTCATGGTAGCAAGAAAGAATCCCTCGCCGCCGAAAAAGATGCTCTTTACGCTTCGGATGAGCTCCACATCGTAGTCCACGGTCTCGTCCCAGGCCACGGCGCAGCCGGTGTCCACGCGGAGGGTCTCGCCCGGGGAAAGCTCGAAGCTCACGAGATCGCCTCCGGCGTGGAGGAAGACCACACCACGTCCGGAAATCTTCTCCACGATGAGGCCCTCTCCTCCGAAAAGCGCCCCGCCTATGCGTTTCTGGAAGGCGACGGAGATCTCGATGTCGCCCGCCGCGGCAAGAAAGGCGTCCCTCTGGGCGAAGATGGTCTCCCCGGAAAGCTCGACCGGAAGGACGCGTCCGGGGAAGTCCCCGGCGAACCCGACTTCGCCCGAGCCTTCGAAGTAGGTAAGAAAAAGACTTTCTCCGGCGAGCACCCGTTTTCCGGCTGAAACGATCTTTCCGAGAAGGCCCTTCTCCTTTCCGCCCATGCGGGTTTCCATGCGGACGTTACCCCGCATGTAGACCATCTTTCCGGCCTCGGCGAAGACCGGGACGGTTTCGATGCGGACTTTAAGCATCTCAAGATTGTCGCCCACGATCTCGTAAAGGTCTGTTTTCCGGGAGAGGATGTTCATGGCGGCCTCCTTTCTGCCACTTGTGATTCTTATAGAGATCTTTGAAAAATCTAGGCTTTTCTTCAATATATACATTTTTAAATGATAAGAATATCAAATTTTTGTCCTGAAAATACTGAAATCTTTCCCTATTTTTTCTCTTTTAACCCTTCTGGAACCTCTTTTTATGCCTATTTTCATCCTCATTCTTGCTTTAGACATACTACCCCTCCATCCAAGACTTTAGACCATGGCCTTGGTCATCTTTCTTCGCATATGCCAGCACAAACGCAGAAGATTGTAAGTGAAAGCTGTAAGAAAAAGATGGATCTCGTTGGCCACAAGGCCCACATATCGGGCCCTCGCCCGATTAAGATGAAGACTGAAGATTCCAAAAACCTTCTCTATCTTGCGCCTTACCGCTCCAAGTTTTCTGTTTCTCTTCTTCTGAGAGGAGCTTATCTTGCGGTTCTTGGTGCCTTTGGCCAGCACCCCGTAAAAAATTTCCCTTTCTCTACACCACTTCTTGAGGGCTTTAGAGGCGTAAGCTTTGTCCGCAAAGATCGCTTTTTCTTCTCCGGAAAGGAGTTCATCAATTACCTGAGAGTCGTGAACGTTGGCCTTTGTACAGACGAACTTCGTCACGAACTCGTGTTTGGGGTCTATAGCAATATGGTCTTTATAACCAAAGACCACCTTATCTCTCTTTTTGGTGAAAGCGGCCTCCGGGTCTCCTTTTCTTGGATTGCGAGCGGCTTTTACCAGGCGAGCATCGACGATCTTTCCGGTCTTAAGCTCATAGCCTTTTTGAGCCAGTTGACG
>JALWWR010000128.1 GCA_026993045.1 Thermodesulfatator sp. | reverse complement strand
TGTTCGAGCTCCATCAACCGTCCCGTGGACAGGCGGGTGATGTCCGGGAGGTTCACAACTACATCCGAGCCCTCGACGAGGGGTTGAGGCGTGTGGACCGTGTTCCTATTTCGCTGAACCTACTCCGGGATCTTCACCGGATTCTGCTCGACGGCGTGCGTGGACAACGAACGCGTCCCGGGGAGTTTCGGCGGGAACAGAACTGGATTGGGGCCGAGCATAGCCCAATCACGGAAGCGCGGTACATTCCCCCTCCCCCAACGGAGATGATGCAATGTCTGTATGACCTCGAGCAATTCATCAATTCACCGTCGTCTTCCCTGCCGCAGTTGGTACGAATCGCGCTCGTCCACTATCAGTTTGAGGCTATTCACCCTTTTCTCGACGGAAACGGACGGCTCGGTCGCCTTCTGATCTCACTCCAACTCAAAGTCGATAGGATTCTGCCCGAGCCGCTGTTGTATCTGTCGCCATACTTTGAGCGCCATCGGCAATCGTATTACGACCATCTGCTCGCCGTGAGCACGCAGGGACACTGGGAGCAGTGGCTGGCGTTCTTCCTTCGGGGTGTTGCCAGCGAGGCGAGCGATGCAACGGCCCGGGCCAAGCGTCTGATCGACCTCCGGAATGACTATCAAAAGCGATTCCAGCGAGCCCGATCTTCGGCACTGACTCAGAGGCTCTGTGATTCCCTCTTCGTAAATCCGGCGCAAAAGGGCCAGCCCCTTTTCTAGCCCTTTACGGTCCGAGACCGGGGGTTCGAAGACCTCAAGCCCTTTAAAATCCAAAAGGAGGTCCGCTTGGGCCGGAAGCTCCCGCACTTCAGCCTTCCAGGAAAGGCCCTGCCAATGGCTCCGCCACTCTTCCGCAGTAAGAAACACCTCTTCTGGCGGGCCAAAGAGCTTGTTTTTCAAACGCTGGGAAGCGCTATAAATTTGTTGCTCTAAGACCTTAAATTCCTGCTCGATCTTTTCCGGCTCAAAAAGGATCCATAGCCCCCACGGGAAGTAATCCCTAAAGCTTTCTAAGGAAGGGAAGAGAAGAGGCAGCCAAAACTCTTCGGGTTCCAAAAGACGTTTAAGGTAGATCTCTGCCCGAAAACTCTCCACCCTCTCGGGTTGGACTTTATAGGTCTCGGCGCGGGCCGCAAGACGCTCAAAGATCTTTTCGGTGGGGCCCCAAAAAAAGACCTCTCGCACCGGAAGGATTTGGGCCTCCTCCAAGGTCTTTTCGGTAAGCTGTGTCTCGGGAGAAAAGAGTTTTATTTTCTCCAGCACGTCTCCCCAAAAATCGAGGCGCAAGGGCGCCTCATAGCCTGGAGACCAGAG
>JALWWR010000127.1 GCA_026993045.1 Thermodesulfatator sp. | reverse complement strand
TCTCCCATGACCACGGGAATCTTTCGGTGGAGATCGTGGAGCGGCCAGAGGTGGTGCAACCTCCGCCTTTCAGTCCCGGGCAAACCGCGGTGGCGCCTAGGACCGAAATCAAGGCCAAGGAAGAAAAGGCCCGGATCGTGGTTCTGGAAGAGGGGGCCAGCATCGGGGAGCTGGTGCGGGCCCTCAACGCTGTAGGGGCCACCCCCCGGGACCTTATTGCGGTGCTCCAGGCCATTAAGGCCGCCGGAGCCCTTCAGGCCGAATTGGTGATCATGTAAGGAGGGTGGACATGAAAGAACGAGTTAAAGATAGGGCCATCTCAGAGGTGGAACGATGGGTCCAAGAAATCAGAGTCTTACTCGACCGTTATAAACGAAAGGGGGATCGTGAAGCCTTCCTGTGCTTAATGGAAAAGCTGGAATGGCCCTGCGGAGAGGAGGGGGAACGGTGGTGTCGTTTAGCAGGGATAGATCCAGTGAGTCTCTGCCGTTACGCTGAAGTATGCCGGAAATACCTCTTTTATTGAAGATGAGGATAAGAGAGCTTTACGCTTTAATGGGAGAGAAACAAATCAATCCTAAGAAGGCCTTGCGCAGGGCCTGTCAGGAGTTTGAGAGTCTTCTCTGGCACGAGGTTTTAAAGGGCTTTGAAGCCACCATTCCCCGGTCGGGTCTTTTTCCCGAAAACCTGGAGGCCCAGCTTTACCGAGATCTCTTTTACCAGGAACTGGCCCGGGAGATGGCCGGCCGGGGCACCGGCATAGCGGATCTCCTTTACCAAGACCTGGTCCAAAAAATGCATCTGGAATCTTCAGAAAAGGAGTTAAGGTTTCCAACCCAAAATGCCGAAAAAGGAGGTAGAGATGGCCAATAAGATTTTGCTGGAACTCAAAAAGGCCCTGGAGGAGGAGCGGGAAGCCCTGCTTAAGGGGGCCATTGAAAGCGTGCTCAAGACGGCTTCTTACAAGGTGCGATTGCTGGAAAAGGCGCGGGAGGAAGGGCTTTCCGAAGAGGACCGTGAGCTTTTGAAAGAGGTCCTCCGGCTTAACGAGCGCAACAAGGCCTTGATCGAGGCAGGACTCTCCTTCGTGGAGGAGGCGTTTGGACTTTTGCGTCAAGCTATGAACCCAGAGGTGGTGTACGGAAAAGAATCTTCCAGGGAAGCCCGTTTAATCTTTCGGGAGGCCTGAACGTGGCTGGTATCTCTAGCGCTCTCAATATCGCCAAAAACGCCCTCTTGGCCTTTCAGACCGGGGTCCAGGTCACCAGCCACAACGTGGCCAACGTGGATACCGAGGGCTACAGCCGCCAGAAAGTGGTGATGGCCCCC
>JALWWR010000126.1 GCA_026993045.1 Thermodesulfatator sp. | reverse complement strand
ACCGGTGCCTGAGGAGCCGGCGTGGTTTGAAATCTTAAAGGCTCTTTTTCAAAAAAGTCCTGAAGAACATCTGGCGGAGTTGGCGGAGGAGCTTTCAGATTTGGTCTCCGAGGCCGAAAAAGAAGGGCTCTTTACCCCGGAGGAACGGGAGATCGTGCTGGCGGTCTTGCGCCTGCGCAAGGTGGCGGTGCGGGAGGTGATGGTGCCCCTAAAGGAGTTAGTAGCCTTATCTTTAGAAGAACCTTGGGAGGTGTTATGGGAAAGGGTTCGTGCCCACCCCCATTCTTTTTATCCCGTGTACGAGGGGGAGGTGGATCATTTTGTAGGACTGGTCAGTCTTAAAGATTTGGTGGCGGCCCGGCCTCCGGTATCTCTTAAGGTATTGGTGCGGCCGGCTTATGTCCTTCCGGAGAGCTTGAAGCTCCGGGAAGCCTTAAAGACTTTTCGAGAGCAAAGACTTTCGGCGGCGCTGGTGGTGGACGAGTTTGGCAGTCTGGCGGGCCTGGTGCGCTTCAAAGACCTCTTGGCCTTCCTTTTTCCGGTCTCCCAGAAAAGGTTCCCGCGGGACGCCGAGGGGTGGTACCACATTGCCCCCGAAACCCCTTTAGAGGAGGTGGAAAGGGCGTTGGGAGTAGAGCTTCCTCGAGGAGATTATGAAACCCTGGCCGGCTTGGTGACTGATCGGTTAGGCCGTCTTCCCGCTCCGGGTGAGAAAGTCGAACTTTCAGAGGTGGAGATCGAGGTGCTTGAGGCCAACGAGCGGGCCGTTAAGGCCTTAAGGCTAAGGCCCAGGCCCTTCTAAGATCGGCTCCCGATGAGAAACTCCCAAGGATGGCTTTGACGGTGCTCTTTAAGTCCCGCCTCTTTTTGGGGGCCACGGCCTCCGGCCTCCTCCTTACCCTCTCTTTTCCTCGTCCTGGCTGGTATCCTATGGCCTTTTTAGCCTTAAGCCCTTTTCTTTACTTGGCCTCTTTTCACCGTCCGAAAGGGGTCTTGGGGGCCGCTTGGTGGCTGGGCCTGGTCCACTTCGCCACCCTTCTTTATTGGTTGGTGCCGGTCATGGTCCATTTTGGGGGCTTTCCCTGGCCGACTGCCCTAGGGTTGCATCTTTTGCTTTGTCTGTACCTGGGGCTCTTTCCGGCCCTAGCTTTAGGGCTTTCCTCCTGGGCCGGATTTTTGAAGGCTCCTCGGCTCTCTTTTGCCGTAGGAATGGCCCTTTTGTGGGTGGCGATGGAGAGGGGCCGCGGCCTTCTCCTTACAGGCTTTCCCTGGGAACCCTTGGGGGCCGCTCTGGCCCTTAACCCTTATCTCATCCAGGGAGCGGCGGTGGGCGGCGTACCCTTCCTTTCTT
>JALWWR010000125.1 GCA_026993045.1 Thermodesulfatator sp. | reverse complement strand
TCAGAGGTGGGCTCCCTGGGTTTGGGGGCCGATTTTGCAAAGCAAGGCTTGGATTTTAACGGTTTCCGGGATTTTTCAGACTTTTGGGAAATGTTTTTTTCGGGCTCTGTTTTCGGCCTCTTCGGCGAGGTCTCGGCGCGGACCCGGGGGTTGGGGTTTGCTTTCCGGTCCCCGGGGATCTTTTCCGGGGCGGTAAAGGCAAAGGAGAGGACCACTTTTTCCCTTCCGGCGGGCCTGGCCGGCGGGGATTTCAGGGAGGATATTTTTAGGCCTAAAAGGGCAAAGTGAAGGATAAAGGATAGTAAAAGGGTAAAAAGGAGGAGACGATTCAGGTTCATGGTCCCGGGGGTCTTTCGGTGATGAGGCTTACGTTTTTTGCCCCGGCCAGGCGGGCGGCGTCCATGGCTGAGACCACCGCGGAAAGCGGCGCCCGACGGTCGGCCTCAATGAGGACCCGTTTCTCCGCGGCGGAAGAAAGTCTCTCCCGGAGAAGATTAACCAGCTCCGTTCCCTCGACCCTTTGCCCCTCGAAAAAGATTTCTCCGTTCCGCTTCACCTGAAGGGTGAGCGGGGCGCGGACCGCGGTTCCGCTCACCGCCCGGGGAAGTTCCAGCTCAAGCCCCTCGCGCTGCACGAAACTCGAGGTGAGAAGGAAATAGATGAGAAGGAGAAATACGATGTCAATCAGGGCCGTAAGGGGGAGACTTACGCCTGGCCTGGGCCGGGTTTTAATGATTCTCATGGCGTGTTCTCTCCCGGAAGGCCTTGAGCAACACCGTGGCCGCCTCGGAGAGTTCCTGTTCTATGCGGGCCAGTCGGCCCTCAAGGTAGGATAACCCCACCATCACCGGGATGGCCACCGAAAGGCCTGCGGCCGTGGTGAGCATGGCCTCCCAGATGCCCCCGGCAAGGGCCGAGGGGGTGACCCGCGAACCCAGGGCCTCCACGGTCTGAAAGGCCTTGATCATACCGATCACCGTGCCGAGAAGTCCGAGAAGCGGGGCCAGGTTCCCGATGAGGGCAAGCAACCCGAAATAGCGCGAAAGGCTGGAGAGTTCCCTTTCCGCGGCCGAGGCGAGCAATCTTTCCACGGTTTCCGGCTCGGCAAGGCCCAGGGAAAGCCCCTCGTAAAGAAAATGCCCCAGAAGCCCTCCGCTTCGGGCGGACTCCCGGCGGGCCCCCTCAAGGTCCCCAGAAAGCACCCCTTCCGCCACTCTCTCCACCAGTTCCCGGTCCCGGGGCAGGGCTCGATGCAGTCGGATCAGTCTTTCCAGGAACACGGCCAGCCCCAGCACTGAGCACCCCAGAAGGGGCCACATCAGGACCCCGCCCTTTTCGACCACCCACCAGA
>JALWWR010000124.1 GCA_026993045.1 Thermodesulfatator sp. | reverse complement strand
GGCCAGGGCCGCGCTCTTTAAACCCGGGGCCCGGGCGGTCCTTACCGAGGGAAAAAGGAGGCTTTCGGCAAGGATTTTCCGGGTGCTCCCGGCGGTGGGCCCCGGGGAGCTGGCCACGGTGGAGATCAGGCTTGCCGAGCGGCCCTTCGGGCTTCCCTCCGGGGCCCGGGTGGGGGTGGATCTCGTGGTCCGCGAGGTAAGGGGAGCCATCGTGCCGCTCCGGGCGCTTCTTGAGACCGCAAACGGGACCCATGTCTTTTTAGCCCGGAGGGAGACGGGGCCCTTCGCCCGCATAGAGGTGGCAAGGGTCCGGGTCCTCGGCCGCGCAAAGGACGAGGTCGCGGTCTCCGGTCCGCTTTCTTCCGAAGACCTCGTGGTGGTGGCTCAAGAGTCCACCCTCCTTTCGCTCCATGCCGGCCAGAAGGTGCGGATAGAGGGGCCGAGACCATGAGTTTCGTGGAACGTTATCTAAAAAACCCTTACTTAATTACTTCCTTTCTTCTCCTGGCGGTGGTCCTGGGTTTTATGTCCTTCCGGAAGATGCCCTTAAATCTCTTTCCCGATGCCAACTACCCGAAGATCGCGGTGGTTCTGGTCTGGCCCGGGGCCTCGGCCGAGGACATGGAAGACAAAGTAGCCCGTCCGGTGGAAAAGGAGCTTGCCACGCTGGATCTGGTGCGCAAGGTGCAGTCCTCCTCCCGCGATGAGGTGGCCGCGGTCTCGGTGGAGTTTGAGTATAAAAAGAGTCTTGATTCCGCGGAGGTGGATGTCTCCGCAGCCTTAAATCGCATCCGGGCCTCCCTTCCCCGGGGGCTCCTTCCCCCGCGGATCTTCCGGGTGAGCGACGCCACGGTCCCGGTGCTCACGCTTGCGGTCTATCCCCGGCCCGGTTCCCATCTTGATCTCGCCAAGGTGCGGCAGATCGCGGATAACGAACTGCGCGAGGCCCTTCTTCGCATCCCCAAAGTGGCGCAGGTGGAGGTCTTCGGGGGCTATTTTCCGGAAATAAGGGTGGAGGTCTTTCGGGATAAGCTTTCCCGCTACGGGCTAAACCTTTCGCAGGTCATCTCCGCCCTTTACGCCCAGAATCTTAACATCCCCGGGGGCCTTCTCATCCGCCGGAAGAACCAGATCCTCATCAAGGTGGCCGGAGAAAGGCTTGAAAGGGAGAGGCTTCTCGATCTGGTGGTGGCCCGCACCCCGCAGGGCGAGATCCACCTGCGGGACATCGCCCGTCTCAAAACCCTTTACACCGAACGCGAGAGTTTCTTCCACGGAAACGGGCACCCGGCTATCGGCATCAACATCCTGCGCCCGGAAAAGGGCCGTGTCACCGAGACCCTTGAGGCCTTCCACCGGGCCTTTCCCAGGATCAAGCGCCAGTTTCCGGATCTGGTCTTTGAGATCGCCGATACCCAGGAAAACCTCATCCGCACCTCGGTCTCCAACATGATTGACGCCCTGCGGGATGCGGTGCTCCTCACCGTGCTGGTGATCTTCGTGCTTCTCGCCCGGATGCGTATGACCCTCCTTGCCGCCATCTCCATTCCCTTCACCTATTTCATGACCTTTTTCGGCATGTGGATCCTCGGCTTGGAGCTAAACATCGTGACCTTAACCGCGGTGATCCTTGCCGTGGGGCTTTTGCTTGACGACGCCATCGTGGTCATTGAAAACATTGATCGGCACCACCACCTGGGAAAATCCCCCTTCCGGGCCGCGGTGGAGGGCACGCGCGAGATCATGCTGGCCGACTTCGCCGGCACCATCACCACCATGGCCGTGCTGGTCCCCATCCTTTTCATCGGGGGCTATGTGCAAAAGATCCTGCGGCAGCTCGCCTCGGTCCTCATCCTGGCCCTCCTTTCCTCCTATGCAATTTCGATAACCGTGATCCCGCTTCTCTCGCAAAAGATCTTAAAACCCCGGGGCGAGAGGAATATGCTTGAGCGTTTCCTTTTCCGGATAAGTGAGGGGGTGCTTGAACCCTTAAGGAATTTCTTCGTAAGACTTTTTGATTTTGCGGCAACCAAGAGGCTCCTTTTCATCGGGCCTCTCGGGATCGGGCTTCTTATGATAAGTCTTAGGCAGATGCCCCTTGTCGGTCGCGACCTCATGCCCCCCATGGACACCGGGATCATAAAGATCGCCTTTGAGACTCAGGCCAACACCTCCCTTTCCGAGACCGAAAGGATCGTAAACCGGATGGAGAAGATTATTCGGCAGACCCCGGGCTTCATCCGCATGGCCACCCTGGTGGGAAGCGAACCCGGGGTGATCAGCTTCGGGGCGGAAAGGACGCCGCAGCAGGGGCTCATCACCGTCCATTTCATAGACCGCTTCCACCGCAAGGAAAACATTTGGCAGATCGAGGACCGTCTCCGACGCGAGTTCTTAAAGATTCCGGGGCTGCGTTACGTCCAGGTCTATGACTTCGGGGCCACACCTCTTTCCTCCATCGCCGCCTCCATAGACGTGATGATAAGCGGGCCGGCCCCGAAGATCCTCGATCGTCTGGCCGACGAGGTGGTGGCCCGGCTCCATCGGGTGCGGGGGCTGGTCTCCATCTCCCGCAACTGGTATCTCGACAAACGCGAGATCCGGGTCCTTCCGGATCTGGAGCGGCTTACCCACTACGGGCTTTCGCCCCTTGATCTCGCCCGCACCATCCGCACGGCCTTTAGCGGCGCGGTGGCCTCGGTGCTCCGGGTCCCCGGAGAGGACGGCTATGTCATCCGGGTGCGCTTTCCCGAGAGCGAACGCCTGAGCCTTTCCGACCTCAAGACGCTCCTCATCCCCACCGCGAAAGGACCGATCCCCCTCTCCGAGGTGACCGAGATCCGGGCGACGCAAACCCTTACGGTTTACAGGCGACAGGCGCTCTCCCCGGTGGTGGATGTCCTGGGCTACCGTTACACCACGGCCATCACCCATCTTCAGGGCCAGGTAAACCGGCTTCTCTCTGACCTTCCCCTTCCCCCGGGATATCGCCTAAGCCAGGAGGGGGAGATCAAGCACATGAAGGAATCCTTCGGGCGCTTGAGACGGGCCCTGATCCTGGCCCTGGTGCTCCTTTATTTTTCGCTGGTTCCCACCTTCCGGTCCTTCGTGGATCCGCTCACCATCATGGTAGCCATCCCGCTTTCGCTGATCGGGGCGGTCTGGGGGCTTCTCATCGTGGGGCGGCATTTCTGTATGCCCGCGGCCATGGGAATGATCCTCCTTTCCGGAATCGTGGTCAACAATTCCATTCTGCTTATCGACTTCATTAAAAAGGCCCGGGCCGAGGGAAAAGGCCGGCGCGAGGCCATAGAGGGGGCCATCCGGGTGCGTACCCGTCCCATCGTGATGACCGCTCTCGGTACCATCACCGGTATGCTTCCCATCGCCGCCGAAAGGGCCTTAGGGCTTGAGAGGCTTTCCCCCCTTGCGGTGGTGGCCATAGGCGGACTATTCGTCTCCACCTTCCTCACCCTGCTTTACGTGCCCCTCTTTTATACCCTCTTTGAGGACATAAAAAACAAATTCTCAAACATCCGGAGGAGGTCTTCCCATGCCTAGTTCTCTTGCCGTCATGACCGGAGGCCTTTTCGGCCCTCATCCCCACCTGGGGACCGCCCACTGGGATCCCCTTCTTACCGGTGCCCTTATCGGGGCCGGTATGGTGGGGGCCTTTCTCGGGGCAAGGTTCACCAGCCTTTATGTGCCAAGCAATCGTCTGAAACAGCTTTTTGGTCTTCTGATCGTGATAATGACCGCTTATAAGATTTATACCCTTATAGGAGGTTAGCTAGAAGGAGAACTATGTTATTTCAGAACATCCCGATCGAAACTGAAGATCCGAAGTCCTTTGTTTTTAGCCCAAGCCAGAACAATAGCGTCCACTATATCAATCTTTCGTCGGACAAAGATCTTCAGAGCTTCCCGGTAAACCCCTATTTCTCCCACCAATCCCCGATAATCAAGGAGCCGGAGGAGTTTATCGGCAATTTCTTCTCGAGGAACAGCGTAAATCTTGAGAAGCACATAGACCGTTTCTGCAAGAACACTTTCAGGAATAAAGGCCCGTTCTACACCGCTCCTTACCCGTTCCCAGAAAGCGCAGGCTTTTCTGAAATGTTCCTGGTGGTCTCCGATGAGATAGCGGATGATAACGTTAGTGTCCACTACCATCACCGAACTTTTCACGCACCACCTCCGTCCATACCTCTTCCCTGGAAAGCTCTCTTTGGGGTTGGGCATATTTTTTTAGGGAGCCGGCCAGATCCTCAACAGGTTCAATTATTACCCGGCGGTCTTCTAAGATGAGACGCAAAACTCCAGAGCCCAGAGCCTCTCTAATTTCTTTGGGAAGGGTGATTTGCCCTTTCCGGGAAATCTTAACCGTCTTTACTACCATACTTTATTCCTCGGGAGGTTTTTAATTATTGTAAAGCGTGATTTAAAAGTAAAGAAGCCCCTAAATTAGGAGGTTAGCCATGAAAAAGAAGATTGGAATGTTTTTGCTGGTGGTTTTTTGGGGTGTTCTGGTAGGGGGAGGGGAGGTCCTGGCGGACAATTCCCCGGACTGGTTTTTCCCGGGATGGGCCTCAAAGGCTCCCAACAATTATCCCATAAAGGTACTCGATACTGATAGTCCGCTAGGGCGTTACTCCCTCAAGACCAAGGAAATCTGGCTTAAAGACCTGGCCCGCATGCACGGCCATTTATGTGACGGTCTGGTAATGGCTTTTCTCGGGATTCGTTACGCCCTGGAAAAGCTCTTTCCGGACAGGGTGGTGGATCGCACGGATCTACGGGTGGTGGTACACAACAGTCCCTGTTTCGTGGACGCCGCCACCCTCATGACCGGGGCCCGCATCAATTTCATGACCGTGAGGGTGGACAATAGCCTGAAAAGGGAATGGATCGTCCAGCGTATCTCCACCGGAGAGACCTACCATGTGAAACTCAAACCCGGAGTTTTCCCCGAAGATCTGGAACATCTGGAAAAGAAGATCAAGGCCTTGCGAAAGAAAAGGAAACCCGTTCCCGCCGAACTCATAGACCG
>JALWWR010000123.1 GCA_026993045.1 Thermodesulfatator sp. | reverse complement strand
CCACCAGTTTCTTCTTTTGATAGGCCTGCCTTATCATCTCTTCTAAGGCCCTCTCTAAATGGTGGAGGTCTAAATTATTATCCAAAAAATAGTCCCTTTGGGCAAAAGGAATTTTTAAGTGTCTGGCTATGATAGGGGCCACTGAATGCGGTGTGGTGCGACTGTCGATAAAAAATAAACCTTTTTCACGCAATATCTCTAAGACCCACTTCATCCTGCGGGGGTCTTGGGAAAAAAGGGACCCCATGTGTTGGTTAGCCCCCGAGGCGTAGGGTACCCGTTTTAACATTTGGGCCACCAGAGTTTTGATCTGGGCCTCGTTCATAGAAAGTTTTAACACTTTGGGGCTATGGTCCCTTTTCTTTTCGGCCTCCATGGGAAGGTGGACCAGGATCGTAAAACCTTTATGGTGAGCTTCTCGGGCCAGGGCAGGGGTAAAGGGCGCCTGGGGGAGAAAAGCCAAGTTTAAAGGAAGGCCCAGGGCCAGGAATTGTCTCTCAAGTTGGGGCCGTTGCCCCATGTCATCAATGATTAGGGCTACGGAGGGTTTAGGAGACTTGGTTTTTAGGGCTTTAAGGGGAGGAGAAGTAGCTGGGGATCTAGGAGAAGGGGGCTTTAAGATCTTGAGGAAGACCAGGATCGTAAGCAAAAGGATGAGGAGTACTGCGGCCCAAGCCAAAGCCCCCGGTCTTCGAGAGGGAGAGGCACGGCTAGCTTTTTTCCGGTTTTTGCGCCGGGCCAAGAGCTAGTACTTTATCTGGCTTATGGATTTCAGATTCTTCAAAAGCTTTAAGGCCTCCCAGAGCTGGAAGTCTTTAGCCAGACGTTCTTGGATCTGCTGGGTGGTCTGGTTATCAGAGTCCACTTTTCCATTGGGGTTTTCCAAATGTCGTTCCAAATCTTTTTCCCGGATAAAGGGGGACTTCCTGCGGCATTTAGGATCAATTTCGGGGATTTCAAGGTCTGGCGCAATCCCCTCAGCCTGAATAGAGCGGCCGCTGGGGGTATAGTACTGGGCGGTGGTGAGCCTTACCGCCGAGCCGTCGGGAAGAGGGATAATGGTCTGGACCGAGCCTTTGCCAAAGGTCTTGGTGCCTACAATGACGGCCCGGTGGTGATCCTGGAGGGCTCCGGCCACAATCTCAGAGGCTGAAGCCGAGCCGCCGTTTACTAGGACTACTATGGGATAGGCGTGTTTGCGAAGATTGGGACGGGCCCGGAACTCAAAGTTTTGGTCTTTGCGCCGGCCTTTAGTGTAAACGATGAGGCCTTCTTCCAAAAATTCGTCTGCCACCTGGACGGCAGCGTCCAACAGACCTCCGGGATTGTTCCGCAAATCTAATAAGAGCCCCCGTAGAGG
>JALWWR010000122.1:4591-5082 GCA_026993045.1 Thermodesulfatator sp. | reverse complement strand
GTGTAACCGTCAAGCTTGGGGGACAGACCTATTACAAAGGGCTCGGGCTTTATCCTGAAGTAGCGCAATTTTTTGTGAAACAGATCCGGCGGTCTTTGGAGATCTTAGCCCGTTTTTAAGGAGGATTTAGATCTTGGTGTTATACGGGGTGGGGGTCGGTCCTGGAGATCCTGAGCTTCTTACCCTGAAGGCCGTTAAGGTCCTTCAGGAGGCCTCTTATATTTTTGTGGCCTCTTCCAGTAAAAATGATTACTCCCTGGCCTTAAAAGTGGTGGAGGCCCATTTGCCCCGGGGGAAGCCGCTAGAAAGGCTTTGTTTTCCCATGACCCGGGATCGGAAGGTTCTCGAGAAGGCTTGGATGGAGAACGCCCGTCGGGTGGCCGAAGTCCTTAGGGCCCAAGAAAAAGCGGCCTTTCTCACCCTGGGCGATCCTAGCCTTTTTTCTACTTTCGGCCCTTTGGCTCGGGAATTAAAGAAAATTCTGCCCGAAG
>JALWWR010000122.1:0-4581 GCA_026993045.1 Thermodesulfatator sp. | reverse complement strand
ACTGGTCCCAGGGATTACAGCGGCCCAAGCGGCAGCGGCTCGTTTGAAAAGGGTTTTGGCCGAAGGGGAAGGGGCCTTTATAATAGCTAGCGCCTTGGCCTCCGAAAAGGTGCTTTTAAAGTTTTCTAAAGAGGCCACCAGTTTGGCCCTTTACAAGGTTTATCGTCGGGCCGGTGAGATTTTGTCTCTTCTCGAACAGACCGGCCGGCTGAGAGAAACACAGGCCATTTCCCTTTGCGGTTTCCCCGAGGAAAAAATTTATGAAGACCCTCGGGATCTCTTGGACTCAACCCCGCCTTACTTTACCCTCCTTTTAGTGGGAGGAACTCCCCTTGACTGAGTAGCATGTTTTTAATAAAAATAACACTAACTTGCAGATAGTCTAAGGCTATTGTAATTCTTTTTCAATTAAAATTAGGAGGGAGCGTTATGGGTAAGAAAAGCTTCGGTATAATTTTCCTAATTTTAGGGATGATGGGGATTTTAGGTTTTCAAGGGGCGGCTTGGGCAGTTTCTACAGAAATAGAAGCCTTAAGAGCCATGCTTCAAGAACTAAGGCAAGAAAATCGGAAGCTGGCTGAAAAAGTGGCAGAGCTTGAAAGGCGTTTGGCCAAATACGAAAGAGAATCCCTAGCAAAAGCGTCTCCGGAGGTGGTGCCCCAGGAGGAAAAACTTTGGTACCAACGTCTAAATATGGGGCTTTCAGTAGCAGGGCTAGTACAATCGGTCGTAGGAGTGGATAAAGAGTTGGCTAGCCTTCACGCCCATGCCGGAAGAGAACCGGTTGGGGTGTCCGATCTTATAATGCGAGACGAAAACAAAGCCTATGGCGCCGCCTCGGTGGATCTAGATTTCTCGATAGAATTTTCCCAAAACGAACGGGCTTACGTTCTGCTTGAGATGGGCTCGGGTAAGAACCCGGAGTCCGAGATCCCGGGCTTTTCCGGAATCGTGGATGAGGCCCTTTCCATGGTGCCGGTGGAGACCGACGACGGCGACGTGCGGGTGAGCGAGGCCTGGTTTGAGAGGGAATGGCCCCTCGGAGGAGGAAAATTTCGGCTCCGTTTCGGAAAGATTGACATCACCACGGAGGTGGATCAGAACGCCTACGCCAATGACGAAAACGCCCAGTTCATGAGCCCGGCTTTTATCAACAATCCGGCGGTGGAGTGGGCCTCCTACAGTTTCGGGGTGGTGGCGAGCTATGAAACCCGGCGCTGGAGTCTCACCTTAGGTTATGAAGACGCCGACTCAGGCTGGGAAAATCTCTTTGACTATCCTTTTTTGGTGGCCCAGTGGGCCTTTAATTCCCAGATTGGAGGACGATCGGGAAATTATCGATTTTACGTATGGTACCAAGGTGAAAAGCATCTTTCTTGGGAAGAATTTGAAGATTATTTTGTCCAAGGGGTAACCCCCAAAAATGAAGATCCTGCCTGGGGTTTTGGCCTATCATTGGACCAAGAAATAACCCAGGCCTTGGGCCTATTTTTCCGTTACGGATACCGGGGAAACGACCTGGTAGGTTACGCTTCCTATGAGGACGGAGTCTTTGACTTGGAAGGGACGGATTTTTCTTATGGTTTTGAACACACTTTGACCTTGGGAGCTTCTTTTTCAGGGGTTTTGTGGGGACGGCCTCAAGACGAGTTGGGATTGGCGCTGGCTTGGTTCATTTTACACCCAGAGTATAAAGATTATTGGGAGGCTAAAGGTCCTTACGCCGTTCGTTTGGGGATGGATGGTCATCGGCATCCCCACCCTGCGGAAGACGAATGGCATTTAGAAATTTACTATCGTTTCCAGGCTGGAAAGCACCTAGCCCTTACCCCAGATTTTCAGTACACCTGGAATCCGGCGGGCCTCAAGGACGACGGCTTCTGGATCTTTTCCCTCCGCGGGGTCTGGGAGTATTAAATTTGTGGGCTTTAAGTTGGCCCCCGGGGCAACTTCCCGGGGGGCCATAATGTTTTCAAGTCTCAATCTGTTACATCCTTAAATTTCGCAGGCCTCCTTGGGAGCAAACCAGCGGTAAAGGGCCGGAAGCAGGAAGAGGGTGTTAAGGGTGGAGGTGAAAAGCCCCCCGATGACCACCGCGGCCAGCGGTCGTTGAATCTCGCTTCCGGTGCCGGTGGCGAAAAGAAGCGGAAGGAGCCCCAGGGCACTGGTGAGGGCGGTCATAAGCACCGGTCGCAACCGCAGAAGGGCCCCCTTAAGGGCCGCTTCCTCCACCGGAAGACCTTTTTCCTGAAGCTGACGGATACAGGTCACCAGGACCATGCCGTTCTCCAGGGCGATTCCGAAAAGGGCGATGAAGCCCACCGAGGCCGGCACCGAAAGATACTGTCCGGTAAGCCCTAGGGCCACCAGCCCTCCCACCAGGGCCAGCGGAAGATTGGCCATGATCAGAGCCGAAAGGCGCACCGAACCGAAGCTCATGAAAAGCATGAAGAACACCAGGGCCAGGGTCACCGGGATCACCACCCGCAGGCGCCGGTTAGCCTCCTCCTTGAGTTCGAACTCCCCGCCCCAGGTTATAAGATAACCCGGTGGAAGTTCTAGCTCGCGGTCGATCTTATTTCGGGCTTCTTCCACGAAGGAGCCTATGTCCCTTCCGGAGACGTTGCACTGGACCGTGAGGAAACGCTGGATGTCCTCCCGGGTGATTTGGCGGGGGCCTATGATCTCGCGAATCTCAGCCACCTCCCGCAGGGGGAGGAAGCCCCCGCCCGGGGTCCGCAGAAGAAGGTTCCCTATGCGTTCCGGATCGTTGCGGTACTCGGGTTTTAGCCTTACGAAAATGTCGAAACGTTTCAGCCCCTCAAAGATCTCCCCCACGCTCTTTCCGCCCACGCCGATCTCGATCACCTCCTGGACGTCGGAAAGGGAAAGACCGTAGCGGACCAGTTTCTCACGGTCCGGGCGGATGAGGAGCTGCGGAGTCCCCGAGACCTGATCCACCTGGACATCCACCGCTCCGGGAACCGTGCGGATGATCTCCGCCACCCGGTCTCCCAGGCGTTTCAGAGTGTCCAGATCCTCCCCGAAGATCTTGATGGCGATCTCGGCCCGGACGCCCTCCATGAGCTCGTCCACGGTCATCTCGATGGGCTGGGTGAAGTTGGTGAGCACGCCGGGGATTTCGCCGAGCTCGCGCCGGATGAGATCCACCAGGGCCTCCTGGTTTTTGACCCGCCAGGTCTCACGGGGATGAAGAAGGATGTACATCTCGGCGCTGTTGATGGGGTCGGTATGTGCTCCCACCTCGCCGCGGCCGATCCGGGACACCACCCCGCGGATCTCCGGGATCTTCATGAGCCGACGTTCCACCAGCATGGTCAGACGTTTGCTTTCGGAAAGCGAGATGGAGGGAGCCATGGTGAGACGCAGCACGATGGTGCCCTCCTGTAATTTGGGAACGAATTCCGAACCCAGACGACTGCCTACGAATCCCCCGATTCCGATCAGGATCAGGGCCACCAGGATGGCCGCCCGTGCGTGACGCACGAAAAACCTTCCGAAGGGACGATAAAGACGCTCAAGCCCACGGATGATCCGCTCGCCCAGGGAAAGACCGCTTTTTTCGCTTTTTTTCATAAGATACGAGGAAAGCGCCGGGGTGATCAGGAAGGCGTAGACCAGCGAGCCCAGGAGGGCCAGGATCACGGTATAGGCCAGGGGCCGGAAGGTCTTGCCCTCCACACCTTTTAAGGAAAGGATGGGGAGGAAGACCAGGGAGATGATAAAAAGGGCGAAGGCCACTGGACGGCCCACCTCCGTGCAGGCCTCGGCCACCACGGAGAGTTTCGAGCGTCCGGGGTTTTCGCGGAGCTTGCGATCCACATTTTCCACGAAGACGATGGCCCCGTCCACCAGCATCCCGATGGCGATGGCCAGCCCCCCGAGGGACATGAGGTTGGCCGAAAGCCCGAACTTGCGCATGCCCAAGAAGGCCAGGGCGATGGAAAAAGGGATGGCCAGGGCCACCACCAGGCTGGCCCGAAAACCCCCGGTAAAGAGCATCAGGACCGCGACGACCAGCACCATGCCCTGGCCCAGGGCCGAGGTCACGGTGGAGATACAGGCTTCAACCAGGCTCTTCTGTTCGTAATAGGGTACGATACGCACGCCCTCCGGAAGGATGCGGTTGATCTCCCGGATCTTCTCCTCCACCCGACGGATCACCGTGGAGGAGTTTTCGCCGTAGAGCTTGATGACCTGCCCGGCCACCACTTCGGTCTTCCCGTCCTTGGTCTGGAGGCCCCGCCGGATGGCCCCGCCGATCTTGACCTCCGCCACCTGCTCCAGGTAAACCGGGGTTCCGTCCACGGATTTCACCACGATGCGCCTGAGATCCGAAAGTCCCCGGGCCAGGCCCACGGAACGCACGATGAATTCCTCGCCGTGTTTTTCGATAAAGCTTCCCCCTACGTTGTAATTGTTGTTCCGGATGGCCTGAACCACCTCCGAGAGGGTAAGCCCGTAGCGTCTCAAGGCCTCGGGGTCTACCTGGACGTGATATTGCTTTTCAAAACCTCCGATCCCGAGGACCTCCGTCACTCCGGGAACGCTCATGAGATT
>JALWWR010000121.1 GCA_026993045.1 Thermodesulfatator sp. | reverse complement strand
CCCCAGAAGGGGCCACATCAGGACCCCGCCCTTTTCGACCACCCACCAGAGGTTCATTCTAAATCCTCCCGGCCCATGTCCAGGCTCAGATTTTACCCCTTAAAACCGGGGTGGTAAGATCGAAAAGTTTCCCCTCTTACCGCCCTAGAAGGGGGCGGTCCTCAAGAGGATCAAAGATCTTAGGTGGACTTCCAATACCGCCGGGTAGGGCAATTTTTTATTTTTTCTTGACAAAATCCCATTAGTCCGCTTTAGATAAAGCCGGAATTTTAAAAGGAGGTTGTAGTATGGGTTTGTCTAACTTTCTTTTTACTTCGGAATCCGTGACCGAGGGACATCCTGACAAGGTAGCGGATCAGATCTCAGATGCCATCCTGGACGCCATCTTGGAAAAGGACTCTTACGCCCGGGTAGCCTGCGAGACGCTAGTCAATACAGGCATGATTCTCATCGCCGGAGAAATCACCACGGAAGCCCGGGTGGATTATCCCACCATCGCCCGGGGAGTGGTTAAAGAAATAGGCTACAATCACTCCGACCTTGGTTTTGACTGGCAGACTTGCGCCGTACTTACCAGTATCGATCGGCAAAGCCCGGACATCGCCATGGGGGTAGACCGGGGAGAGGAAATCGGCGCCGGCGATCAAGGGCTTATGTTTGGCTATGCCTGTGACGAAACCCCGGACTTTATGCCCATGCCTATTTGGTACGCCCACCGCTTGGCCATGAGGCTGGCGGAGGTGCGCAAAAAGGGCATTCTTCCCTTCTTGCGCCCAGACGGGAAGACCCAAGTCACGGTGGCCTATGAGGACCGACGCCCGGTTTTTGTCCATACGGTGGTAGTAGCGGCCCAGCATGAGCCTTGGGTAGAGTACAAGGAACTAAAAGAAGCCATCGTGGAAGAGGTCATCAAAAAGGTAATCTCTCCCGAACATTTGCGCCCTGAAACCAAATTCCTGGTGAATACCACCGGGCGTTTCGTTATTGGAGGACCCTTGGCCGACTGTGGTATGACGGGGCGAAAGATTATTGTAGACACTTATGGTGGTCGAGGTCACCATGGAGGAGGGGCCTTTTCCGGAAAGGATCCCACTAAAGTAGATCGGACCCCTTCTTATTACGCCCGGTATGTGGCTAAGAATATGGTAGCAGCTGGAGTAGCCCGAGAGCTAGAAGTCCAGGTGGCTTACGCCATCGGAGTGCCGGAACCCTTGTCCATTAACGTCCAGACTTATGGAACCAGCGCTATCCCAGTGGAACGCATCGTGGAGATCATAAAGGAACTCTTTGACTTTCGCCCCCGCCATATGATCGAATATTTAGATATGCGCCGGCCTATCTTCCGGAAGACGGCTTGTTATGGCCATTTTGGTC
>JALWWR010000120.1:990-1384 GCA_026993045.1 Thermodesulfatator sp. | reverse complement strand
GCCTTGATGACGCCAGACTCTGGGGCCCAGGGCCACACCAAGAAAAGTTTCTCGGCGGGCTGGAGGATCAGCTCATCCCGATGGGCCACGATGATGACACGGCCCTCGACCTCCACCACGCCCCGGGCCAGGGCCAGGAAGAGGAGGGTCTTGCCGGTTCCGGTCGGAAGCGAGATCGCCACAGACTGCCGCCCGTCAAGGTAAGCGTCAAGGATGCGGGAGAGGGCTCTCTCCTGGTAGGGCCGTAAGGGGAGGTCGCTCTTCGGCTCCACCAGGGCCCAGGGGAAGGCTCCTCTCGCATCAAGGCTTGCCAAGATCTCCTGGGGCTCCACCTGCATACTCACCTCCTATTGCGTGATGTGTCGCTCCCGTAGGCGTTCAAAGGGAGTGGAGG
>JALWWR010000120.1:0-980 GCA_026993045.1 Thermodesulfatator sp. | reverse complement strand
CGGTAAAACCGCCGCAGCTCCTTGAGCGAACCCACGCCCACAATGCGCCAGGAGCCGTCCGGCTGCCGCTCCTCGATCAGGGGCTTTCCGGTCTCTCGGGCAAGATGGATGAAGACCTCCTCAAGCTCCTCATCGGTTAGCTCTATGCCGAACATTGAAAGGATCGTTTTAGCGTCAAGCATTGATATACCTCCAAGCGTCGTCGTTTGTTTCTAAGCCCACGGCCCGGCAGAAGGCCTTGGCCGCCTCAAGATCGCCCAAGCCTCTGGTCCGCTGCAGGCCGCCGGGGGTGCGTATAGCGACTTCAAAGACGGGCAAGTCGGGGCGCTCTTTACGGAGACGATATAAAATCTGTCGCCACCAGCTCCGGTTTTGGAAGCGAGTCTCCTTATAAGGGGGGTGAAACGCCCTTGGAGTTCCCAGGACTTCCCAAACAAAGGGCGTTTTAGGGCCCTTATAAGTATCTATAAAGGGCTGTGAAACGCCCTTCTTCTCCTTGCTTTCCGGGACTTTGCGGGAAAGTTCAGGAAAATCAAAGGGCGTTTCAGGGCCCTTATAGAGGGTTTTAACCTCCTCCAAAAAGGTTTTCGCCTGCTTCGGGTAGGCCCTCGCCACTCTCTGCCACGTTGCAGCTCGCCCCTCGGCGGGGGGAATCTCTTCCGGGCGACCGATACCCAAAAGGAGGGCAATTTCTTTGTAGATAAAAAGAAACACCTTAAGCCAGACACTAAGAACCCGTGTGCTTAGATCCAGCGCACCTCTGATCTCTTCAGGCTCGATCTCTTCTTGGGGAGGGCCCAACCACTCCTGGAATGACCACCGCGGGCCGATGACCACCACCTCCTTACCGGGGGCCACAACCGGACGGATGCGGTGGACCTCTTGCCACCCTTCTGCCTTGGATAGAAGGTCGAGCCACGCCTCCCATTCCTTAACAGAAAGCCCGAGCGCAAGCGCCGTGTCATAATGAGCCCCAGGAT
>JALWWR010000119.1 GCA_026993045.1 Thermodesulfatator sp. | reverse complement strand
TCCAAATTGAAGACCCTTCTTACGGTGACGATGGCCTCTCGCCCCTCCTGATGATAGCCGCTTTTAAGGTAAGTGATGGGGTCGTGGAGGAGTTTTTGGACCAAAGACTCCGAGAAGACCTCCAGGGCCTCTATCTCTTCAGGGGAAAGGTCGACGCGAGCCAAGGTCTTGGCCAGCTCGCGCTGGCGCAGGGCCTCGGCCTTCTCCCGCAGAGCCTTGATGGTGGGGTAGACCGCTAGCTCCTTTAGCCAGCGTTCAAACTTGAGCACCTCTTCTTCAATGATCTTTTCAGCCCGCAGCGCCTCTTGTTGCCGGCGCCCCAGGTTCTCCTCCACCACTTGCTGCAAGTCGTCGATGTCAAAAAGATAGACGTTTTCCAGTTCGTTTACTTGAGGCTCGATGTCCCGGGGGACGGCGATATCAATGAGAAAGAGGGGCCGGAGTTTGCGTTGGCGCAAAAGGGGTTTGATCTCTTTTTTGGTGATTACGTAACCTGGCGCCCCTGTAGAAGAGATGACAATGTCCGTCTGTAAGAGACAGTGGTTCAATTCTTCCAGACCATAGGCCTGCCCTTGAAACCTTTCAGCCAGCTCAATGGCCCGGGAGAGGGTGCGGTTGGCCACCAGCATTTGAGAGACTCCGGCGGAAAGGAGATGCTGGGCCGCCAGTTCCGCCATCTCTCCGGCTCCTACCAGAAGAGCTACTTTTCCTCGGAGGGAGCCAAAGATCTTTTTGGCCAGCTCCACCGCGGCATAGCTCACCGAGACGGCATGCGACCCGATCCCGGTCTCGGTGCGCACCCTCTTGGCCACCGAAAAGGTCTTGTGGAGCAAGCGGTTTAAAATAGGCCCGGTGGTGCGGTATTCCACCGCTTTCCGATAGGCCTCTTTTACCTGGCCCAGGATCTGGGGCTCCCCCAAGACCATGGAATCGAGCCCCGCCGCTACCCGAAAAAGATGTTTTACGGCCTCCCGTTCCTGATGGAGGTATAGATGGCCCTCAAACCGGGAAAGTTCCAGCCCGGTGAGACGCCCTAAAAGCTCTTTAAGTTTGGCTAAAGCTCGTTCCTTTTCCGGGCTTACCAGCAGAAACTCCACCCGGTTACAGGTGGAAAGGTAAAGGGCTTCTTGTACTTCGGGTAAGGTGCGTTTTATGAAGGACAAGGGATGTTCGGAAAGATTTTTAAAGGTGAAACACTCCCGCACTTCTACCGGAGCTGTGCGGTGGTTAAGGCCTAAAAGTAATATTTTTTCCTTAGGACCACTTTCCATAGCTATGTAATCCCGGTAAAAAAAGATTTATCACAAAAAAACTGAGAATCCAGACCGTAAACCCCAGAAGGGCCATATAAGCCGCCCGTCTTCCCCGCCAGCCCACGATAAGGCGC
>JALWWR010000118.1 GCA_026993045.1 Thermodesulfatator sp. | reverse complement strand
GGAAAGACCAAGAAAAGTTGCCAGAAGATAAAACTTCGGCTTAAAACACAAACTCAGGAGCGGGGTGACATTTTCCCCTTGCAATTAGGGTGACATTTTCGCTCTGCAGTAACAGGTGGAGACCTCTAAAAGTCCTGTTCCGTATAGTAATCCTCCCCACCGAGTTAGATACCCCCTCTTCTTAGCCTTTGTTTTCAAAAATCTTCTAAAATCTAAAATCTTCAAAAGAGTAAAAGATAGCTTGTCAAGGAAGGGGGCTAAAAAGTATCCTATTTTCATGGAGCTGCGGGGTGTTTTTACGCACAACCTAAAAATTGAACGGCTGGAGATACCCGAAAGGGTCCTAGTGGTAGTGACTGGCCCTTCGGGCTCGGGCAAAAGTTCCCTGGCCTTAGACACCTTAGCCCTAGAAGGACAGCGACGCTACCTTTGGGCCTTGTCTCTTTCTCAGCCGGTTCGACTTCCCCCAGCCCCGAACCTTCAAGAGGCCCGGGGGATTCCGCCTGCGATCGCCCTTCCACAACGGGTCCCAGCCCCTAACCCTCGGTCTACCTTGGGCACGGTAAGCGGGCTTTGGGACCTCTTGCGGCGCCTTTGGGCCGAATGGGGCGAAGTACCCTGTCCTTCTTGCGGTTATTTGGTCCACCGGGCCCGCTTGAGCGAGCTCTTAGAGTTTTACCGGAACCTTCCTCCCGGGACCAAATTGCAAATAGGGGCCCCTTTAAAGGAAAAGTCTCCTCAAGCCCTTTCTTACCTCCTTTCCCAGGGATTCATTCGATTTTGGTTTGACGGGAAAGAGCGGGATTTGAGTGAGGTCTCCCCACCTGAGACTTTCGAACGGGTCTCGGCGGTGGTGGATCGCCTCTTAAAAAGAGAAGGGACTGAAGATCGGTTTATAGAGGCCCTGAGACTGGCGGAAAGCCTCTCCGGAGGCCCCATCGAAATCCAAACCCCTGAGCAGACCTTTCTTTGGAGCTTAAAGGCCCGCTGCCCCCAGTGTCTGAAAGAAGTGCCGGAGGTTAAACCGAGCCATTTCTCTTTCAATCATCCCCAGGGGGCCTGTCCGGAGTGTGAAGGGCTGGGAATGGTGGGGGAAAAAATCTGCCCCCTTTGTGAGGGGCGGAGACTGAAGCCAGAGAGCCTAGGAGTGCGTTGGGGAGGCCTCCTCCTAAAAGAGGCCCTGACCTATCCCTTAAAAAAGTGGCACCGATTTTTAAAGACTTTGAGCTTGCCCCCACTTTATCGCCCTTTGGTCAAGCCCTATTTGGAACGGGCCCTGGAATTGCTATCCCTTCTTATAGAACTAGATCTGGGAGATCTCACCCTTTTGGCCCCCTTCCACCAACTCTCCACTGGAGAAAGAAAACGGGTGGAACTGGCCACTCTCCTTTCGGTCCACCTCTCGGGCTGTCTCTTGATCTTAGACGAACCTAGCCTGGGCTTGAGCGTCCTAGAAAAGGAAAAACTCTGGGACCTTTTGTCCCGTTTAGTGGCTGAAGGCCACACGGTGTTGGTGGTGGAGCACGACCTTGAGATTATAAAAAAGGCGGATTGGGTGCTTGAGCTAGGTCCAGGGGCGGGAGAGGACGGGGGACGTCTCCTTTTCGCCGGCCCTCCTTCAGAGTTAGCCCGACATCCCGAGACTCCCACCGGGGCCTTTTTAGCGGGAAAAAGGAGCTTGCATCTTTCTTCTGGCGATCAAAAGGGGACTTTGACGGTAGTCTGTGGCCCATCCGGAAGCGGAAAGACCCGTTATCTAAAGGACCTGGCCCGAAGATTAAAGGCCGAAGGAAAGCCCGTTCTTTTTTTGGAAGGCGAGATACCTGGGAAGATCCGCGGGTTAGTGGCCACCTTTAGCGGAGTCTTTGACGAGATGCGACGTTTATGGGCTGAAACGGTGGAGGCCCGCACCCTAGGCCTCAAACCCGCCCACTTTAGCCCCTTTTCTCCTGAAGGGCGCTGTCCGGAGTGCCGAGGAGAAGGCCAGAAAATCTTAAAGGTTTCCGGTTTAGGGGAAACTTTGATTCCCTGTGAGGAATGCGGGGGAAGCGGGCTCCAATGGGAGGCCCGAAAGATAACCTATAGAGGCTACACCTTGCCGGAAGCTCTAGAATTTACAGTAGAAAAGGCCCTCCATTTCTTTGCTCGGATCCCCAAGATCAAAGAACCCCTCCTTTTCCTCTCTGAAAACGGACTGGGATACCTGAAACTGGGGCAACCCTTGGCTAGCCTTTCCGGAGGAGAAAAACTCCGCTTGCGCCTTTTTAAGGCTCTTGGGCGCCCCAAAAAGTTTAAGGTCCTCCTTTTGGACCTCCCTTCTATGGGGTTACATCTGGTAGATCTAGAAAAACTGCTGGCCCTTTTCCAACGCCTACTTAAAGAAGGGCAGGACCTGATCTTGGCGGAAAATCATCCCCTTCTCATCCTAGCCGCAGACCAGATACGTTTCCTTGAGAAAGGCCAGTTATCTTTTGAGGGCCCTCTTTCGGAATTCCTGTCCCTAGACCACCCCTTTGTGACCCGCCTCCAAAAATACGCCTCCGGGATTCAAAGGACATGAAAATTACAGGGGGACGGCTCCGAGGTCTCAAGCTGTTTTCTCCTAAAGGAGAACAAACCCGTCCCATGACCGAAAGGGTAAGAAAGGCCCTTTTTGACGTCTTGGGCCAAAATCTGGAGGGATTACGGGTGCTAGACCTCTTTTCCGGGACCGGGGCCTTAGGGATAGAAGCCCTATCCCGGGGGGCGAAAGAGGTGGTCTTTGCCGAGGCCTCTCCCCAAATGGTGGCTGTAATTAGGGCCAACCTCAAACAGGCCGGCCTTTTAGAAAAGGCCCAGGTCTTTAAAGCCTGGCTCCCCAAAGATTTAAGACGCCTTCCAGCAGGGCCTTACGATCTAATCTTTGTTACCCCTCCCTATGGAAAGGGACTGGCCCAAAAGACCTTGAAGGCCTTACCCCTTTCTTTTCTTGCCCCTCAGGGGCTCCTCGTGGTAGAAGAAAGGAAACAAACCCCTTTAGGAGAGAAGGTGGGACCTTGGGTCTTAAGAGAAAAGCGGGTGTATGGGGACACGGTTCTTTATTTTTATGAGAGATGAACGAGGTCAAGATCGCCGTCTATCCTGGGACTTTTGATCCCGTAACTAACGGGCACCTAGACCTTATAAAAAGGGCCCTTAAACTCTTTGACCGTCTCGTGGTAGCCATTGGAGAAAACCCGGCTAAAAAACCCCTCTTTTCCTTGGAAGAACGCCTCCAGATGTTAGAGGAAGCTGTGGCGGAGCTTGAAGATCGAGAGCGGCTCGAGATAACCAGCTTTTCAGGGCTTTTGGTGGATTTTGCCCGGAAAAAGGGGGCCCGGGCCATTATCCGGGGACTCCGGGCGGTCTCGGATTTTGAATACGAATTTCAGCTAGCCCTCATGAATCGCCGCTTGGCCCGGGATATAGACACCGTCTTTTTGATGCCAGGGTTCCGTTGGATCTTCATCAGCTCCACTATCATCAAAGAAGCCGCCCAGTTTGGAGGCTCGGTAGAAGGGCTGGTTCCCCCAGGAGTAGAAAAGAGACTGCGGGACAAGTTTTCATGAGGGCCTGGGGGCTGGCCCTACTCGTTCTATTTCTTTGGGTCTCTGAAGTCCAGGCCTGGGACTACTATTGGCAGTACCAGGTAAAATGGGGCCCTATGGCCGTAGGCAAGATTGAACTTTGGATAGGAGAAGGGGAAGCTATCGCTTACGCCTACACCACCGGTTTAGGGGCCTGGCTTTTGCCTCTAAAAGCCCGCTGGCAGCTTCAAACCACCCCTGAAAGGGTGCCCCTTAAAAGTGTAATCGAAGTCCTGGAGCGGAAAAAGGCCCGTCTAAAGCTCTTTTATTTTGAACCTTCCCAGGGACGTATCCGGTGGGAGAAAAAAGATGGAAAGAAGAAAAAGAGGGGAGAGATCAAGGCTACTTTTCCAGTCTACGACGAGTTTAGTGCCTTTCTTAAAACCCTAAGCCTTTTAGTCCCCACTCGATCGGCCTTTTCCCTCCCGGTCTTGGCCCACCAAAAGATTTATCAGGCTGAAATCCAGATCTTAAGAAAGGAGATCCTCCATACCTTCCGAGGGAAAGAAAAGACCTGGGTGGTAAAGGCCCGCCTGCCCTTTCCCAGCGAACTGATCCGGCGCTCCCGCGAGGTAACCCTTTGGGTGAGCCAAGATCGGATTCCGGTGCTGGTCCAAGGCAAGATTGTCTTGGGCCATCTTACAGCCGTTCTGACCCAGATTTTAGTGGGAGCGGACATCCCGCCACCACCAGCAGGACTTCTTCACAGCGAGTGGCGAGCTCCCGGTTAAGACGCCCTAAGAAATAAAGATAGCGACGGGCATCGGGGTCTGGAGGCAAAAGCCCCCAGCTCACCTCATTGGAGACCAAGATGAGACGTCCCGAAAAACCGTCCACCGTTTCAAGCAGTCTTTCTATGTAATCCTCCACCGGTTTTTGGTAATGAAACAAATTTCCCACCCAAACCGTAAGGCAATCTACTAGCACGGTCTGGCCGGCCTGCCTGGCCAGGACTTCAGGGAGCTCCACCGGCGCTTCCAGAGTTATGAAATCCGGGCCTCGTTCCTCCTGATGTCGAAGGATTTTAGCTTCCATCTCAGGATCCGTGGCCTCAGCGGTGGCGATAAAGACCCAAGGGCGTGGAGAGCGGCGGGCCAATCTCAAGGCCCAAGAGCTCTTACCAGAGGCTGCGCCGCCTAAGATCAAAGTCCTCATCGAAAACTTGCTTTTAACCCGGTTTTGGCTTAAAGAAAAGGGCAAGCTCCCGTGAAGGAGGCCCCGGTGAAAGACTTGCCTAAAAGTTACGATTTCCACGGCTTGGAAGAAAAGTGGTATCGTTTCTGGGAAGAAAAGGGCTTTTTCCGCCCTTCTCTTGCCCCTCAAAAACCCAAATTCTCCATTGTCATCCCTCCTCCTAATGTCACCGGAAGCCTTCATATTGGGCATGCTTTAAATAACACCCTCCAAGACATCCTGGCGCGGTACAAACGCATGGACGGCCATGACGTCCTCTGGCTCCCGGGCACGGATCACGCTGGCATCGCCACCCAAAACGTAGTGGAACGGGAATTGGCCAAAGAAGGTCTCACCCGCCATGATCTGGGACGGGAAGAGTTTCTAAAGCGGGTCTGGGCCTGGAAGGAGCGTTTTGGGAATCGCATCAT